>NZ_JBVVOL010000012.1:0-89840 GCF_055810895.1 Formivibrio sp. oc-25
TGCTCAAGCAGCGCAATAACCGCCCGATGCGCATCTCGCTCACCATGGCACTGGCTTGCCTGCTGGTGGTCGCGCCGTTGCAGGCGCTGGTAGGTGACGCGCATGGCTTGAATACCCTGAAACACCAGCCGGCCAAACTCGCCGCGATGGAAGGGCTGTGGGAAACCCATCAGGGTGGCACGCCGCTCAACCTGTTCGGCATTCCCGACATGAAAGCCGAGACCACCCGCTACGCCGTGCAGATTCCGCACTTGGGCAGCCTGATCCTGACCCACAGCTGGGACGGCGAGGTGCGCGGGCTGAAAAGCTTCCCGCCCGAAGATCGCCCGAATGCCCTGATCGTCTTCTGGAGCTTCCGGATCATGGTCGGGCTGGGTGGGCTGATGATTCTGCTGGCCGGGCTTGGGGCATGGCTCTATTGGCGTGGCCGCCTGTACGAATCGCGCCCTTACCTGCGCTTTGCTGTCGCCATGGGGCCATCCGGTTTCATTGCCCTGCTTGCCGGCTGGGTGACCACCGAAGTCGGCCGGCAGCCCTGGGTGGTGTATGGGCTGATGCGCACGGTCGATGCGGTCTCACCGGTTACGCACCAGCAGGTCAGCACCTCGCTGTTTATCTTTGTCGTGGTGTATTGCCTGGTCTTTGGTACCGGCATCTATTACCTGCTCAAGCTGCTGCGAAATGGCCCCCAGCCAGACCATGATCCTCTGCTGGATACGGTGCACGCCGCGCAGGCCGGACGGCACCCACTGCAAGGCGCAGCGCTTTCGATTGATACGCAGGAAGGAGGCAAGGATGCTTGATCTGGCCTTGGTATGGGCAGCCATCATTGCCCTTGGGGTGTGGATTTACGTGGTGCTGGATGGTTTCGATCTGGGCATCGGCATCCTGTTTCCGTTTTTCCCGGCCGATGAAGATCGCCAGGTGATGATGAATTCGGTCGCCCCGGTCTGGGATGGCAATGAAACCTGGATGGTACTGGGTGGTGCGGGGCTGTTCGCGGCCTTTCCAGTGGTGTATTCCGCCGTGCTTTCCGCGTTGTACTTGCCCTTGCTGTTCATGCTTGTCGGGCTGATCTTGCGTGGTGTGGCATTTGAAATCCGCGCCAAATCGCACCGAACCCGCCCGATCTGGGATCTGGCCTTCATGCTGGGTTCAGCGCTGGCCACCTTTTGCCAGGGCGTGGCGCTTGGCGCTTTTATTCAGGGCATCCCGGTTGTAAATCGCGAATTTGCCGGTGGCGCGTTTGACTGGCTCTCTGCCTTCAGTCTGTTTACCGGACTGGGCTTGCTGGTGACCTACGCCATGCTGGGCTGTGGCTGGCTGATCATGAAGACCGAAGGCGAGCTGCAGCGGCGCATGTTCCGCGCCATGCCGGTGCTGACCCTGGCGCTGCTTGTCGTGATCGCGGGCGTCAGCCTGTGGACGCCGCTTTCGCAGCCAGCCGTGGCGGCACGCTGGTTTGGCCCGGCGTTGATCTGGTTGTGGCCGGTTCCGCTCGCGGTATTGGGCTGTGGCTGGGGCATGCTGAAAGCGGTACAGCGCAGGGCCGAGGTGCTGCCGTATTTGCTGGCCCTGGTGCTGATCACCCTCGGCTATGCCGGCTTTCTGATCAGCATCTGGCCCAACCTGATTCCGCCCGGGATCAGCCTGTGGGCCGCGGCCGCGCCGGAAAGCAGTCTGAAATTTACACTGGTGGGCGCGGTGTTGATCCTGCCCCTGATTCTGGCCTACACCGCCTGGGGCTACTGGGTATTTCGCGGCAAAGTCCGCGCCAATGATGCGGGGTATCACTGATGCAAAAGGAAATGAATCCGGCGCCAGGCCGTTGGCAAAAGGCAATCTGGTTTGTTGGCCTATGGCTGGCCGGATTGATTGGAATGGGATGCATGGCCGGTTTGATCAAGCTGGGCATGCATTTTTTGAAAACCACAAATTAAATACAGCGACTGCCACGCGTTACTGCCGTGGCAGTCGCAACACAAATTTCAAACCAGGAGTCTCACGCCATGTCCCGTGTTTATAACTTCTCCGCTGGCCCTTCGGTATTGCCGGAAGCAATTCTGCAAAAAGCCGCCGCTGAGATGCTCGACTATCAGGGCACTGGTCAATCCGTGATGGAAATGTCGCACCGCTCCAAGCCGTACGAAGCCATCATCAACGGCTGCGAAGCGCTGGTGCGTGAAGTGCTCGGCGTTTCCGACGATTACCATGTGCTGTTCCTGCAAGGCGGCGCCAGCCTCCAGTTCCACATGCTGCCGCTGAACTTCATGACCATCAACAAACGCGCCGACTTCACCCTGACCGGCCAATGGGCGCAGAAAGCTGTGGAGGCCGCGAGCAAGCTCGGCACAGTGAACATCGTCGGTTCGTCCAAGGACAAGAAGTGGTCCTATCTGCCGGAAATCACTGGTGCGGACACGGAGGCGGATTACTTCCACATCTGCAACAACAACACCATCGAAGGCACCCAGTACCACGCGATCCCGAACGTCGGTGATGTGCCGCTGATCGGCGATATTTCCTCCTGTGCCCTCTCAGCCCCGATGGACGTGAGCAAGTTTGCCGTGCTGTACGCAGGTGCGCAAAAGAACCTCGGCCCGTCCGGCGTGACGCTGGTGATCATCCGCAAGGACATGGTCGACCGCATCCCGGCCGGCCTGCCGATCATGCTCGACTTCCGTACCCATATCGAAGCCAAGTCGATGTACAACACCCCGCCGTGCTACGCAATCTACATCATGAAGCTGATACTGGAGTGGGTGAAGGAAATGGGTCGTGAAAACCTCTTCGCCCAGAATGCAGAAAAGGCTGCCATTTTGTATGACTTCCTCGACAGCTCGAGCTACTTCTACAGCCCGGTGGAAAAGAGCGTGCGTTCGCTGATGAACGTACCGTTCATCACCCGCGTAGCCGATGCCGAAGCAGCGGAAGCCATCAACAAGAAGTTTGTGAAGGAAGCCGAAGCCAATGGCCTGGTTAACCTGGCCGGTCACCGCTCGGTCGGCGGTATGCGCGCCTCGATCTACAACGCCATGCCGGTTGAAGGCGTGAAGGCACTGGTGGCCTTTATGCAGGAATTCGAAGAGAAACACATTTAACTGGAATCGAGTCGGTCGGCCGCTGGTTTTTGGGTGCATCACCCCAGCAAGAATCCAGAGCGGCCGCCGCACGTTGCAAGGAACAGGTGGCGCGATGGAATCGCTGCAAGTACCAGAACTGCTATGTCCTGCAGGCAATCTTGCTGCGCTCAAAGCTGCGATAGACAATGGCGCTGATGCGGTATATGTCGGTTTCAAGAGTTCGACCAATGCGCGAAATTTTGTTGGGCTGAATTTTACGGATGCGCAATTGGCATCGGGCATTGAATACGCGCATAGCCGAAATCGCCATGTCCACATTGCAATCAATACTTTTGCTCAGGCCGGCAGAGTCAGCGAGTGGCGCGCCAGTATCGATAAAGCAGCGGAGATGGGGGCGGATGCGGTTCTGTTGGCAGATATCGGTTTGCTAGCTTATGCAGCAGCCAGACATCCTGATTTGACGCTCCATCTTTCCGTGCAAGGCTCCGCTACGAATTACGAAGCAATCAATTTTGCGCATGAATCTTTTGGGATCAAACGCGCAGTCTTGCCCCGTGTGCTAACGATTCCGCAGATCGAGGCCACGATTCAGAATACTGCCGTTGAAATTGAGGTTTTCGGTTTCGGTAGCTTGTGCGTCATGGTGGAAGGACGTTGTATTCTTTCCTCTTATGCCACCGGGCAATCGCCCAATACACACGGGGTATGCTCTCCTGCGGCTTTTGTACGCTGGGAACAAGATGCAGGCCGCATGGATGCACGCCTCAATGGCATCCTGATCGACAGATTCGAAAAGGGTGAAAATGCAGGTTACCCAACACTCTGCAAAGGGCGGTTCAATGTTCAGGGCGAAAATTATTATGCGCTTGAGGAACCTACGAGCTTGAATGTGCTGTCGATTTTGCCGGAATTATTCAGAATTGGTGTTCGTTCAATCAAGGTTGAAGGTCGTCAACGCAGCCCCGCCTATGTTGCAGAGGTCACGCAAATTTTGCGTGCTGCCATCGATTCGACAAGGTATGCAGATTACGCTGTCAAACCGGCATGGTCAGAGGTATTGAATAAAGTATCCGAGGGGCAACAGCAGACGCTCGGTGCGTATAACCGGCCATGGAAATAATTATTTGTAGAAGTTCAGACTTGATCTGACAGTAAAGCCTTGCCGAGAGGAGGAGTTATCTACGCCGGCTGTCGGCCAATTATTGACCTTGGGCCTCTGACTATATCTGGCGGAAAAGTGCAGATAGCCTGAGGCTAATATCGAAACCATGCCAATGGGTTCTTTTCAGATTCGACGAATTCACACTCCCGCCCCTAATTCGTGGACTCATCTTGCGAAAGGAGGGGTGAGACGAGAGTTTCTGTAAACGCTGGGCGATACACCGACCTTGCTTCTAAAGAAACGCGAAAAATGGCTCATATTCACAAAGCCATGAGACATGGCAATCTGCGTGATTGACTCGGGTTTGCGTGCCGGGTTGACCAGGCTTTCGAGGATGGCATCCAAGCGCTTGGATGCAATGTATTCCTGCAAGGTTTGCTCTTCGCTTGCCCATAGCTGCTGAAGATAACGCGTCGACACGCGCAGGTTAGCGGCAATCTCGGCAACACTGAGATTATCACGGTTGATGTGCTGATTGGCATACTGCTTGGTCAAGAAAATTAACCGTTCACGGTGATCCGTGCGTTGCACGGGCTGTACTTGCATGGCCTCCTGAAGAACTGCCCCCAGCAGGGTCGACAAATTCTTCAAGGCCAGGTCTGCACTGCATTCGGCAACTTCAAAGCGTTTTCGATGCAGTTCATTGGCATAAGCGCACAGTAACGAAGCCATGCTGTTGCCACTCCCCAAAGGCTGAGCAACCAGTCGCCTCAAAAGCGTCGAACTACAACCCAAGGCATCAACCGGCAGGCGAAAGCTGGCTACCTGCATCTCTTGCGGGATGTACAGACTATAAGGTTGATCCGTCACGCAGATGGAGAACTCTCCTGCTTGCATCGCGCAGTGCCGATCAGTCTGGGCCACACGCATTTCACCTTGCAGCATCAAATTGAGAATCACCGCATCAGGCACCTCTCTGTTTGCAGTTGCGCGATGCCGCTGCACGTTTAGCGTTCTTTGCACTTGGATGTGTGTTGCCGCGCCATAGGTAGATGAATAACCCTTCATCGCACACAGAAAATTGCTCGCTGACTCTGCTCGGCAGTCAAGTTCGACGATGTGCTCACGCACGACATCATTCCAGTACTGCATCCTCTCCCCTGGCTGGAGCTGTGCGGTATTCGCGTGGACGTGGCGAACAGCTGAAGGACGGAAGAGGTGGTTGGCATGCATGGTTTTGGCGCAATAAAAACAAAAAAATTTTTTGCAACAAAGACATGCAAGATTTGTACCGGATTTTCAGGCTGTGTATTTTTTGTTCGGATATTGCACAGCAGGGCGCATGAGGAAGGCTGAGTATTCACACATCGAGCAACCCTCGACTCACTTCCCAACTAGGAGAACCCCCATGAGCAAATCAATCCACAGCAAGTACAAAGTCGCCGCAGTGCAAGCAGCCCCCGAGTTCATGAACCTGGAAAAAGGTATTGCAAAAGCCATCCATCTGATCGAGGAAGCCGCAGCAGCGGGTGCCAAGCTGATCGCCTTTCCGGAGGTCTGGCTGCCCGGTTATCCGTGGTGGATCTGGCTCGACGCACCAGCCTGGGGCATGCAGTTTGTGCAACAGCACTACGAAAATGCACTGGTTGTTGGCAGTGAGCAATGGCAGCGTCTGTGTGATGCAGCGGCAGAAAACGGCATCTTCGTGGTGTTGGGCTTTTGCGAGCGTGCCGGTAGCTCTCTGTACATTGCGCAAGCGATCATTGACGATAGTGGCAAGCTGATTTCGACGCGCCGCAAGCTCAAACCGACACACGCGGAGCGAACCGTGTATGGCGAAGGGGACGGCAGTGATCTCGCCGTGCATGACACGAAACTTGGCCGGATGGGCGCCTTGTCATGCGCCGAGCATATTCAGCCCCTCTCCAAGTACGCAATGTATTCCCAGAATGAGCAGATACACGTTGCTGCCTGGCCGAGCTTCTCGGTCTACCGTGGCGCAGCTTTCCAGCTCAGTGCAGAAGCCAATCTGGCTGCCAGCCAAGTTTACGCACTCGAAGGCGGCACGTATGTGCTGGCGCCTTGCGGCGTTGTGTCAAAGGAAATGCTCGACATGCTGGCTGACACACCCAATAAACGCCAACTCCTGCTGGAGGGCGGAGGCTTTGCGCAGATTTTTGGCCCGGACGGCCGCCCCTTGTGTGAGCCGATCCCGGAGACCGAAGAAGGCATTCTGTATGCGGATGTAGACCTCGGATTCATCGGTGTTGCCAAAGCCGCTTATGACCCCTGTGGGCACTATTCCCGCCCGGATGTTGTGCGCTTGCTGCTGAACAGGAAACCTCATTCGCACGTCCACGCCTTCGATCCCGAGTTCACGGAGACCAGCGCCTCCGAGGAGACCGCAGACTGAGCTGTAAATGAATGACGTTGGCCTTGAGCTTCCGTCAAGGCCAGCATCTTAACGACAGCAAATAATTCATGAGAGATTCAACGATGAAAAAACCATCTTTAGCGCTGTCCTGCGCAACCATGCTCCTGTCTGTAAATGTCTTTGGTGCCGAGGTCGCAACCGATCCGGGGGATATTTCGCCGCTGCCCGAAGGCACCAACCTGGGCATTGTTTATTACCAGCACACGACCCGTGATGCTTACCATGTCAATGGCAACAAACTTGACGGCTCCAACAAGTTGGATACAGATATTGGCCTGCTGAGAGTCGTCCATTTCATGAACATCGGTGGATTTCTTGCCAATCCACAGATCGTATTGCCGTTCGGGTCTGCCAACCTGAAGAGCAACAGCCTGGGTCTTCCATTCAATTCAAAAAAAGAGACGGGAGTTGGCGACCCACTGGTTGGCGGCTCTGTCTGGGTCTGGCAAAGGCCGGAAAACAAGGAGTCGATTGAAATAACCGGTTTTCTCTCAATTCCAGCCGGAAGTTATGAAATGGAAAGTGGCCCCATCAACATCGGCGAAAATCGCTGGAAATACATTGGGCACATCGGTTATTCACGCGCCATCACCCAAGCGGTCAGCGTTGATGTCGTGGCAGAAGTGACCAAGTATGGAGACAACGACGAATTCCTCGTCAGTGGTCTGAAGAAGTCACAAGCGAATGCACAAAGCCTGATGCTTCACACAAAGTACGCCCTCACACCACAAAGCCATGTTGGCTTGTCGTACTACCATGATTTTGGGGGCGAAACGAGCCTGAATGGCGTGAAGCAAGGCGACAAAATGAATAACAGTCGCTGGCTGCTGACATACGCCAATTTCATCACCGCCAGCACACAGTTCCAGGTTCAGTATGGACAGTCCATCAAGGTCCGGAACGGATTCAATGAGGACAACAGAGTGAATCTACGGTTCCTGACGGTCTTTTAATTCAAGAAAGCCTTTTTGATAAAGCGGGAACGCGGGGTGCCAGGCACTGGCACCCTGAATTCCTTTTGCATTCCCAGGCAAATATTTTTCAATCTTACCGCCATCACAAGCCAGGTATTTATTTAATGAGCACTCCCATCTTGTCTCTTATTCTGAGTTCAATCTTTCCGGTTTTAATTACTTTTGCACTTGGAATTTTTGCTGGGAAGTTGAAGCATTTCTCGGAAACTGATGCAGAAAGGATGAATCGCCTTATTCTGCTCTATACCTTGCCGCTGGGCCTGTTTTTCGGAGTGATGCATACACCAAGAGAGGTACTTGTCAGCATGGGGCCCCGGTCTTTTGTGCTGATGCTGGTACTTGCTCTCGCATGTTGCCTGCCTTGGTTCGTCATGCGCTTTCTGCTTCGCCGCAGCCTCGCGGAAAGTACATTGCAAGCCATGGTCATGGGAACTCCGAGCATCTTGTTTATCGGTTTCCCGATCCTCACACCACTGCTGGGGCATGCACCTACGACTCTTTTGGTCGTGGTCTCGGGCCTGATCCAGAACCTGTTTGTATTACCGGCGAGTCTGGTCCTCATGTCATTGGCCACACATTCAAGCGAATACAAAGCATCATTTCTGGTACATCTAAAAACCGTTGCAACTCACCCCATCGTATTGGTTCCAGCGCTTTCGATGTTGATGATTTTTTACGATATCAGGCCGCCTGAATTGCTAAACCAATCAGGACAACTGCTTGGCCAAGCAACAGGTGGACTCGCCATTTTTTCCGCGGGCGTGGTGCTTCAATCACGAAAAATCATGCTGACCCGCGACACCATCTATCCGGTTTTGGTAAAAAATGTGCTCATCCCGGGTCTCTGCTATCTGGGGCTTCAAGCCTTTGGGGCTACCCCAACGATGATCAGAGAAATCGTGCTGACCATGGCAATTCCGACAGGCTCAATTGCTTTGGTCGTAGCCATGAAATTCAAGACCATGGAAGGCGAGGTCGCATCCTCAGTGGCGCTGAGCACGATTGCTGCGCTCATATCGATGGGCGGATTCGTTGCTTTAACTGCATGAGCGGTTGAGAAGTTGATTGCCGGACCGCCAGCGTTTTTCGTCACGCCTTGAGCATGTTCCTCAACACACTGCGTCCCTTAAGCGTTGCCATTGCGATCATCGTCTGACCTGGCTGCAGGTTTTGGTCGAGCAGGGGTTGAAGGTCCAGTCCTTGTTGCTGCGGATGGCGATGAGGATTGGACTGTCCCGGCCCTAGTAGGTATCAGTACCTTTTCCCGAGTCGGGTAACGGCTTCACCTCATGTCTCGACACGCCAATATGCACGGATTGTGCACGAGTGGATTGGGGCTGTCGGACTGGATTCATCTATTTATGGTACGCATGGATCAGACCCAGTGCAAGGATCTGCTTCGGCACCGACCATGCCGCGGACGGATCAGTGAATTGCGGCAGCAATGCCAGGAACAGCAGGAAAACTTTGGGATTCAAACCGCTCACGCAAGCGCCTTTGAGCATCCAATGCGGCCAAGAGGTTGATTCGCTGATACTACTGGCTTGTGGCTGCGCGGGATGAACCAGCATCTGGATGCCCAGCCACAGTAAATAGCCTGCTCCGAGGGTGGTGAGCATCGTCAGTGCCATCGGTGAACTGGCCAGCAAGGTACCGACTCCGGCCGCCACGATCAGCGTGGCCATCAAGTGACCGAACAGCATGCCGGCCACCGCCGGCACCACAACCGTGCCGCGAATCCCCGCCGAGATGGCATAAGCCCAATCCACGCCGGGGGTAATGATGAACAGAATCGATACGGCCCAGAACGCCGCGAATACACTCAATGCCATATTGCTACCTCTTGATCGCTCATGAACCGGAGGGCGTTTCACCCATCGTGCAGGATTCTGCCTAATTAGGAGAAGCTTCCAATCCGAAAAGTCTGATCGAGATAATATGCTTCAGGCGTTAGAATGTGCTCTAAAATTCTTGCCGTATAAATTAATAAAAAGGTAACTTCTCTCAAGTGGATAAGATTGACAGAAAGATTCTTGCCGAGCTGCAAGCGGATGGGCGACTTTCCGTTACCGAGCTGGCCCAACGGGTGGGACTCAGCCTGTCGCCTTGCCACCGTCGAGTCCGGGCGCTGGAGCAATCGGGGGTGATCCGGGGCTATCGTGCAGACATCGAACCCGGCGCATTGGACTTGAGTTTTTCAGCGATTGTGTTTGTCACGATGCGTGAAGGTGATCGCCGTACGCTGGATGCGTTTGAACTGGCCGTACTGAATATTTCGCAAGTCGTCGATGCGCAGCGACTATTCGGCGATCCGGATTACCTGCTGCATGTCATGACTTGCGACCTGACCGCATTCCAGCAGCTGTACGATGAACGACTCTCCGCGTTACCTGGGGTGCAGCGCCTGACTTCCACGCTGGTCATGAAACATGTGGTTCATAACCGATCCATGCCTATGTGAGCATCCTTCATGTCAGATCTCATCAAGATTGCATTTCTCTTTGCCCTCACGGCTGTTGCCGAAATTGTCGGCTGCTATCTTCCAGCTTTCCGGAGCCGCCTCTAGGCCAAGGGGTTCTCAGCCAGTCGCCACGCTGTATGACTGTTCCTTATCAATAAGCTGCCGCACAACCCCCGTCATTTGCACTCTACCAATGACAGCTATCGCTGCGCACCTGCCTGTCAGTGGAAAATCTGAATGTGTGGTGCCAATGGCCGCTTTGGAGCAGGGCGTGGGATCACCGTCCGCAAAGGAGGAAAAAACTGACTGACGGGTCATGGCCGAGTGCCGAAACGCCAGTAGTTGCATCCAATGGCCGGACCTGGAAGCATTGCTGCCATTCAAACCAGAAGCCTTGTTCCGCAACCTGAATGGCTGCTTTTTACTATTCTGATCAAAATGGTGAACGGCAGCTTCCGTTTCTGACAATGGCGAGTTTGGGCACGCTTTTGCCGTACGACCTGAAAACCTGAACGACAGCAAGGCTTCCCATTGCCGACATTACTAACGGTCATGAGCACTTTTCGGTGTCAGTGACAGGTTCAAAATGATTTCGGATATTTGACCAATGCATTGCCAGTTGCCAGTCCGCTCACAAATCTACCGGATGCCAACGGAGCACGCACCTGACTGTCTCTCCTGAACCCATCAATTTAACTCAAGCCGTTTAACCGCGAACCATGTAATGCTCAAACAAGCCATAAAGGGCGTTGCACCAACCAACCACATTATGCCGCTTCTTCTTCCGCCTGCTCTTCAAGTGCTATCGGCTCAAAGTCCTCTTGATGGCGTAGCCAATCCTCTGCCATGGCCGGGTTGTCCTGCAGACGTTGTTCGATGGTGAGGCTTTCACGATACTCCTGAGCCAAGGCAGCCATTGTCCAACTGGTTTCGATGCCACGTGACTCGATGGCTTGGCGAAGGTCGCTCAATCCAATCCGGAAGAACTCTTTGCGCGGATTTACTTTGTTGACTTGGGCCCGCACAAATTCCTTGTGCAAGGCACGCTCTAAGCCTGGTGCATCCTCACTCCAGATCATGGCATGGACATCGAATGCAAATGGCACACTGGCGTCACCCAGTTCACGCACACGATCCAATGGCTCAAGCCGGCGTGTCATCCCGACCTTGTAGACGTTATCCCCTAGTGAACCAACGTTTGAAATGACGTAAACATGACCCGCCCGAGTCTGCTGCGCCATGGACTGTGCACGCTGGTTTCGCTCTTCGGCTTGCTGCAGTTTTTCCTGTAATGCGGCCAACTCTGCTTCAAATTTCGCTTTCTGCTCATCGTTTGCTTTGGCTACTTGAGCGCGTACTTTCTCCATTGCACGTTGCAGGGTTTCTTCTTCTTTTGCGGCATCGCGCAAGGCGCGTTCAATTTCCTTGCGGGCGCGTTCCTCCTCGCGAATTTGTTCACGGATCGCCCGTTGTTCCTCTTTCTCGCGTTCGCGAATGGCGATCACAGAACATGCCCAGCGAAGTTCAGTAAGACGTGCCTGCAGGTATTCTTCGGTGATTTTGGCATCGCGGAAAGCACTGCCATTGTTGTTGACCAGGGCGCAGGCATCCTGAATTTGCCGCTCCAGCGTGCCATAGTTGTCTGATTTTGTGCGCGTGAGGATGGAGTCAACCTTGCCATTAAACGCATCAATGACAAAGCGTATGGCCGTTTCTCTGCGGTTCCTTTCCACATATTCGCAGGTGGCGGCCCTGCCTGATTCGACCATCAGCTTGCTGCGCTCTCTGGCCTGTTTCAACTGCTGTCCAGCTTCGTCAAACCCGTAGGTTTCCGCCAGTTCATCCAGCAGACTGTATGTGGGCTTCAAGTAGCGGTCGCCATATCCTTCTATGACGTTGCGCATCGCCGTGGCGGTCTCGGATAGTTGATCAACTTCTTTCAGCGCGCGGTAGGCATCGCCGGCAATTTCTTCGGCGCGTTGATTAGCCTCTTGAATGATCTGATCTGCTTGGCGGTTGGCATTGGCAAGGAGTTCTTCAATGCGATCCCGTTTTGTTTTCGCATCGAGGTTGGATTTGCTGCGAATTTCCGTCGCTTCCTGCATGGCAGCTTCTTTGATTGCGGTGGCTTCTGTTTCGGCGACCCTCAGTATTCGCTCGGATTCGCGCTCTGCAGAGGCCTTAACTTCGGCTGCGACCATGCGAATGTTGTTTGCTGCAGTCGTTGCGTCACGAATATCTTTGAACTGGGAGAGGGAGTCGATTTCTTGCTGGAGTTTTTGAAAGGATTGGGCTGATTGCCTTCGCTCATTCTCTAGTTGCGTATTCAGCGCTTGAAGATCGCCTTCCAGTTGCTTTGAGCGCTTTCGAGCACCATTTCGCTGTACGAAGAGTACGATCAGCCCAACCACGGCAAGGAGTAACAGGAATTCCACATAACCTCCTTTGTACGGAATACACGGATATTCTTGTTAGTGTATCTGACGCCGAGGCGGCAGCCTATTTACCCATTTTGAAATAATAGATACTGCTCCATTATTTCCACATCCAACGCATCACGCCCGGAAAAAAAATGACGGGCGCCATTCACACCGCCTGTGACGACGCAACGACCCACAGGCCATCAATGATCACGACATTCTGGATAGGTTCAAAATGGTGAAGTTGTGGCGCATACATACCATGTAAATACTGATTTCCCTGCTCAAGGCGGATAAGGCGTGATAATTCGAGATTATCACGCCTTATTTTTGTATGTTATGCCGTAATTTTTATTTGATAAATAGTATGTATATACATAGCATGTAGTACGTATCAAATTTAACGGACACCCATCATGGCCCGCGCCGGTATCTACAAGTCAGAAGTAAAAAAAGCACGTGATGCACTGCTCGCACAAGGCAGACATCCCTCAATCGATGCAGTGCGCACCGAACTGGGCGACACCGGCTCGAAAACCACAATCCACCGCTACTTGCGTGAACTCGAGGAAGAGGAAGGTGCGGGATTTGGCAAGAAAGTTGCGGTCAGTGAAGCCTTGCAAGATCTCGTGGATCGACTTGCTGCGCGACTGCATGAAGAGGCAGAGGAGCGTATTTTAGAAGTACGCGATGAATACACCAGGCAAATCGCCAATCGCGACGAAACAATTGCAGCACTGAAACGAGAAATCGAAGAAATTGGAATCAAACTGCAGCACACAGAATCAACATTACATACTGAACGGGTCGCACATGAAACAGCCCGGCAAACGCTTCAAACGCTGACCGTCACGAAGGCACAACTGGATCAACAAGTCTCCGACTTGAAGGATCACCTGGCTGAGAATGATGCTCACCGCCAATCCCTGGAAGAAAAACATCAACACGCACGGGAAGCGCTTGAACACTATCGGCAAGCCGCAAAGGAACAGCGAGAACAGGAGCAACGCCGGCACGAACAACAGGTGCAGCAACTACAAGCCGAAGTCCGGACTTTGAATCAGACGCTGATCGTGAAGCAACATGAACTGACGCAACTCCATCAGGAAACCGGCCGAATATCAGCTGAACTGATGGCCATACGGACCGAATTGCGGCGAGTTGAGTTGGAAAACGCGAAGATTGACCAAGAACGCGGGGCGCTACTACTCCAAGTCAGTACTCTTGAAGCAACCAAGGCGACACTCACTGAACGTATGCAGCAGACCATGGCTGCTCGCGATGAAGCTTTGCAGCTCCTGAGGATACGTTTGGCCAGTCATCAGCCAGAAAATTCCGACGTGACTGATGGTAAAGACACAATTACGAAAGATCTATTTCCAGCGGGGTAAAATATGTATGCATATCATCGTGTTACGAGCGATATGTATAACATTTTGCCTCATCCCGACCCCGCCTCCCAAAAGGAAGTTGAATTCTATATATATCAATATGTTAGGTGGTCAAATGTGGAAATTTTCCCTTCATCCCGGTCATACCCCTACCCCGCCCAGCAGTAACGGACGACGACCAAACATGTCGCCTAACCTGCCGGCACTAACAATCAGGGTGGTGATGGTAAGCAGGTAGGAAAGTACGACCCACTGCACCTGCTGAAACGATGCCGAGAACACCTCGGTCAAGGTGGGCAGCGCCACATTGGCGATGCTGGTGCCCAGCGATGACAACAACATCGACATTGACAAGCTCAGTAGAGCGCGGCGCTCGCCGGAGGTCTGCATGTGCCAAGGCTTGCATGGCGTCGTACTAGCCTGCAGGTTATGCGGTGTTACGTTGTCTTGTCCTGTGTTCATGGCATTAGCTCCTGAAGTGGGTATTCAGTAGCTTATGCCTGGGTATAACATGGCGGAAGACGCATGATTTGCACTATATACATGCATGTAACGCAGTTATTGCTGCAAGCAGCGAGGGTTGGTATGAGCGCACCTGATTTGAATCTGTTGATAACGCTGGAAGCACTGCTAAGTGAAGGTAGCGTTGCACAAGCTGCGCGACGCCTTCGTCTGAGCCCATCAGCAATGAGCCGCGCCCTGCAGCGGTTACGGGATAGCACTGGTGACCCGCTACTGGTGCGGTCTGGTCGCGGTCTGGTGCCGACACCACGGGCGATGGAATTGCGCGAGCAGGTCGGCGGGTTGGTGCAACAGGCACTACAAGTGCTAAGCCCCAGTCCATCGCTTGATCTTGGTAAGGTGAATAGAAACTTCACTTTGCTGTGCAGTGATGGTTTTGTTGAAAACTTCGGACCACGATTACTGACACGCATCGCGAGTGAGGCGCCTGGCATTCACCTCAGCTTCATACCCAAGATCAGACGCGATAACAGTTATCTGCGCGAGGGCACAGCCGATCTGGAAACTGGCGTAATAGGTAAAGTCACGGCACAGGATCTACATGCTCGTGCACTATTTCGTGATCATTTTGTGGGCGTGGTTCGACAAGGACACCCGCTACTGACGGACGACATCACCCTAACTCGCTATGCTGATTGTGGCCACGTGGCTGATTCGCGCCATGGCATTGGCAACAACCCGATAGATATAGTGTTGGGAGCACAGGACGTGCGGCGGTATATCGTAACTTCAGTGGCAGGGTTCGCCGTAGCATTGGCACTGGCACGCAATACCGATCTGGTGGCTACTGTGCCTGAGCGGCATACGCGATATTTGCGTACCGATATGGTCACATTTACCTTGCCGGTAACCATGCCAGAGATAACGCTCTCCATGCTCTGGCATCCCAGGCTTGATGCTGACCCTGCACATATCTGGCTGCGTTCGATAGTACGCGAAATATGCATGGACGAGATGGCGTAGGGTCAAATATCAATCGACCACATGAAGCCATCATGTGAAGCTTCACTTACGGCCACAACCGGCCATCCGTCATTATGCCCCATTGCGGACATAGATCCTGCGCTCTACTCCAAAGCAGCTATTGGCATCGCAGTGCTCGGATTTCCCCCTGACAGGCAGGAGTGCCACAGTCATGTTCCTTATAAAAGTTCAGGCAGCCTACGCGCACAGAGGTTACGTTACATTCATGGATTCATGGCTGAAATTGTTGTGACTTGCCTACAACTTGGAATTTCAAGTGCTGTCCTTGCCAAAACCAACTGGACAACGCATTTCCCTCAGAAAAAATCCACGGTGCCATACTGCGTATCCTTCAATATGCCACTATTGATCAAGTCCTCATAGAAAAACATCCGGTTACGTCCGGCATCCTTGGCTGCATACAGTGCCCGATCTGCCCGATTGATAATCTCATTTGGGAGGAGCGCGGAATCGGTACGGGTAAATCCGCCACTAATCGTCACATGCCCTACCTGCGGGAACTCAAAGGCCTCAATATTCTCGCGTACCCGCTCGAATGCACGGGCCGCGTCATGGTGTTCATTTGCCGCTACCACTAGTACGAATTCCTCGCCGCCATACCGGTAAAGCAGGTCATATTCGCGAATCGACGACTGCAAAATTCGAGTAACGATTATCAGGACTTCATCACCAATGATATGGCCGTGAATATCGTTGATCCTCTTGAAATGGTCGACGTCCAGAACACCGAGCCAGAATGTTTCTGGATCGTGCTTACGCTGGCTATGGGGTTCTTGATCACTGTACTTGGCTGTAATCAGGCTCCAGAGTCGGTCAAGGTTTGATTCAAGCGCATATCGATTGAGCAATCCAGTCAATTGATCACGCTGACTGGCATCCAGCAAGTCGAAGTAGTTCGTGAACACCTCAAGCACGCCTTGGACGATGGGATCCTCTACTGCAGAAATCTCCTTCTCCCGCTCGAAAATAAAATAACCAAGAAGAATTCCTTTGCAATAGACAGGATAGGCATACAACCAGTTTTTTCCGACTTGCTTTCGGCAGGGTTTGCCTAGCAGCCTAACGCTCCGGAAAAGCGTACGCCGAATTTCAGGCACGTTCTGTTCGTTAATAACCTCTTCGATATGCTCCTTGACGCTACGTGTGGCGTCATTGGTCACGATGCAATTAGTGTAATAAAGTGCTCTGACAACGTCATCTTGGTCGTTGACACGGTAGAAAACAGTACTTTCTATCGCGAGTATCGATCCGAGTGTACGTAGCAGACTTTGCTCCACCAGAAAGGTATCTCGCAAAGAAGTCATTACTCCAAGTTTCTTGAATACACTTGGGAAGCCAATTTCTGACCGACGCTCAATCACGGTACTGTTCCTGTATTTGTATAAATTTTTCTTGTCATTCATATAACGCACTTGCAATTTCAGGGCGGTATTAATTCAAAATGATTGATACCACTCCAAAATAACAATTTAGACAATAGCGACCACATTCCTCTTTGATAGGTCGGATTGCAGCGATATGGTTTGATCACTTTTCTGGAGTAAACTCATTTACGCTTTTAAGCCCCTGAGACTCCACAAAAAGCCGGTCTTGCTCCATCAAATGCACGACAAACCAGTCTGACAACATATTCACCAAAGCCTTTGAGAAAACTATCGAGCCGTCCTGAAGCCTGATACGCAGCGATTCGACTTCTAGCAGCAATCGCTGATGTTCCGCTTTGTGCGCTATGTAGTTTCGGTATTGAATGGCACGCATAGCAGATTCTTCTCGGTAAAAATGCTGAGCCGTATACCTGATGATGACATCCATCTTCTCCACAATCACACCTTGGGGTGAATCTGCAGATTGTCGAGAAAAATCATTTACCAAATTGAATAATTGTTGGTGATCTGCATCCATCGTCGGATTACCCAACTCCAGGGCCTCCGACCATTGGGAAAGTGGCATGTAAGATGCTTTCATTTTGACAGGGTATTTTTAAGTTCATTGATAATTGAACTCAGTCGATTCTGCAGATCGATTTCCGCAGTCAGGTTATCCGTGACGCCCTCGATCCCTTGGCGAATCATCCCTGCTAGATAGTCCTCTTGTGCCTCTGTCAACGCGATGGTCAGCAACGCCCTATCCACCTGATCGGTCATTTCGTTGATGGCCTGATTGGCGTTCAAGCGAATCTTGCGCTGATCAATATCGATATCGCGTAGGGTATCGGTGATTTGCGCCACCGTGCGTTCAATGGCCACACCCCGCAGACGCGCTTGCTGCATGGATATCAGTCCTTTGGCCCTGACATTCGCGGCCTCGACCAGCATGGCCAGATGGTCTCGGAGGCGGCCGCAACGCTCTTCATCCTCGACTGGCATATTGCTGATCAACAGGGCAACATATTCATAGTGGATCGACATCCGTGTTTTAAACTGGACAATGCGCTCCATGCCAACCATATGTTCAATCACTGATTGCTCCAATGGTGTAGCCGGGCCGTGGTCACTCAATGTTAACTTGATATCTGGCGTCGCAATACGCACTACTGCATGCAAATCAAACGCCTTGACACCTTGAATCACAGCTTGTGCCAGTTGCTGCTCGTCCTCACAAGCATTGAACTCTTTCAGCGATTCAAGCAGGCTTCCCATTTCGCTCATGCTGGTCATGGCAGTCATGGCTGCGCTGGAGGCAAAATCGGCCATCGATTTCAGCTCGCTTCGACCTGATACCTGGCTGAGAAGGTGCAACACTTTGGCACGAAGCTCAAGCAACTCGAATGGTTTGATAATGTAATCAACCCCGCCCGCCTCATAACCTTTCAGGCGATCCTCTATCCGGTCATGGCCGGATAGAAAAAGAACAGGAACATCCGCTATTGAATCCATGCTCTTGAGGCGTCGGCAGGTTTCATAGCCATCCATCCCTGGCATTTCCACGTCGACCAGGATGATGTCTGGCATGCAGATCTCTGCGGCCATCAGGGCATCCTCGCCGGATTCAACCGGTATCACCGTACAGTAGCCTGACAAAGCCTCCTGAACCAGATCGTGCGCAAAGGTCTCATCGTCAATCAGAAGCACGTGAGGCTGGTTCTCACCAGCCCAATCATCGAACGTATCCATTTCTCGTCTCGGTCAATTGTTCATCATGCAAAACCATATATAAAGCGCCCTGCGGCTACTGCATCAATCCTGCCATTGTTCAGAAATCATCCTGAAGCCATTCGAAAGTTCGACAAACGCCTGCAACACATCCGGATCAAAATGTTCCGGCCGGGTACGGCCATCGCCTTCCAGCATGACCTTGCAGGCCATTTCATGTGACATGGCGGATTTGTAGCTACGCGCACTGGACAATGCATCGTACACATCCGCCACCAACATCAATCGGCCGGACACGGGGATTTCTTCCCCCCGAAAGCTGTGATAGCCCGAACCATCCCAGTTTTCGTGATGAGTAAAGGTCACTTCCTTGGCAAACCTCAAAAAAGAGGACGCCATCTGGTCATGCATGCCGGATTCAATACGTTCCAGTACCTTGCGACCATATAGGGTATGGTTCTTGATGATGCTGAATTCATCGGCACTCAGTGCCGTGGGTTTGCGCAGAATGCTGTCTGGAATGCCCACCTTGCCGATATCGTGCAAGGGAGCGGATTGAACCAGGAAATGCAGGTTCTTTTCGTCAAAATACCCCCGAAAACGCGGATGATTTCCCAGATGCCGGGCCAACAACTCAACATAAGCTTGGGTACGGCGGATATGCATGCCCGTTTCCGTATCCCGGAATTCTGCCAGGATACCTAAACCGTAAATGGCCGCATCCTGTGTCAATGCCAATTCCCGGCTTCTTGCCAGTACCGTTTTTGCCAGCTGATCCCGGTTACGCTTGAGTTCAAGCTGGTTGCGTATTCGCGCCTTGACCAGCGCAGGGCGAAATGGTTTGGTAATGTAATCGGATGCGCCCAAATCCAGCCCTTGTTCCTCATTCTGATCATCGCTCAACCCGGTCGTGAAGATGATCGGGATATCGCGGGTTTTAGGATCGGATTTCAGGCGACGACATACTTCATAGCCATCCATCCCGGGCATCACCACATCTAGCAAAATCAGATCCGGCAACGGCGAATCCAACGATAGTCGCAAAGCCCTTTCGCCACTGGTCGCCACTTTGGTGGCATATTGATCACTCAAGTTTTCGACCAAAATCCGTGCGAATTCGGGAGAGTCTTCAACAATCAACAGGGTGGGTCGATCAAGGACATTCATGTCTTCTGCTCCTCAGTAAGCAGTACCTTGATCATTCGTAAATCCTGGAAAGCAGAGTCAATATCGAAAGACTCAAGATGCTGCTCCAGGCGATTCAGGAGCTCTTCGGCTGGCCCGCTGTTGAGGGCTAAATGAACTTGTTTTTGTAACGCCAGCGCCCTGCCAACATCGTGTTTCAGCACGGATTGCATCGTGTCGAGCAATGCCAACGTACCGCAGTGACTATCAACATACTTCTGCGGGGGAGACGCCGATGTCTGTTGCTCCCCCAGTGCCGTGCGCAAGCCGTCAATCACCTCACCGAATCGGGCCATGAAGATTTCAAGACGGGATGTCAGGTCGTCCCCTGTCACGCCGGACTTGATGGATTTTTCTAGCTCTGTCGCAGCATTAGCCAGGGTTTGTGCGCCGATATGGCCGGCAATCGATTTCACGGAATGGGCATTTCTGCGGGCATCTTCACGGTTGCCTGCCGCCAGTTGATCGCGTAACTCCATAGCAATATGCGCCTTGCTGGCAAGAAACTTGTTCAGCATTTTTAGGTAAAAATCCGCCTTCCCGCCCGAGTAGCGCAGACCGACAGCAAGATCAATGCTGGCGATATGTGAAGGCAACCCCGACGTGTCTGATCGCACCACAGAGGATTGAGTCGACACGGGTGCAGGTTCAGATACTTTACTGTTCCTCCCCGCCCACTTGGCCAACTTGGCATACAGTTCGTCCGGATCAACCGGTTTGCTGATGAAATCATTCATGCCCACCTGTTGGCATTGGTGCTGTTCATCGACCAGGGCATGGGCCGTCATGGCTAAAATGGGAATCACATCGAAATCTGGGTAGGAACGTATGACTCGTGTCGCTTCATATCCATCCATCACTGGCATCTGGATATCCATCAACACCAGATCAAAATGCTGGTTGCGCACTTTCTCTACAGCAACTCGCCCGTTTTCGGCAATCGTCGCCACCATACCCATGTTTTCCAGCAGCTCATGCGCCACCTGCTGGTTGAAATCATTGTCCTCCACCACCAAAACACGTTTACCTGCTAATACTGACTGAAGCTGGTTGGTTCTGATTTTTCGCTGTGCATCATGGCTCGGTATGGCAGGTCTCTGGCCAAATACTGTGGAGATGGCATCAAACAGGTTGGATGAGGTCACTGGCTTGTGTAAAGAAGCGTGTACGTGCTCCCCGACCGGTGCTGCGCAGTCGCTCAAGGCAGATAACAGAATCACGCGAAGACCGGCCAATTCCACATCCGTCAGCAGTTTCGCTGCTAACTCTGAATTCGCAACGACCAGTCCGTGATCCAGCATCACCAGTTGGAAAGGATCCTGATCGGCGCGCTGCAGTAGCTCGCCTGCTTTGGCCAGAGAATCCGCCAGCGTGACGCGATACCCCCAATGCTTTAGCATTTCCTCGATGATGGCGCAGCCACGCGGGCTATCGTCCACCACCAACACATTCAAATCACGCAAGAACTCCGGTAACACTGGGCCACTGGCAGGCAGTTGCTCCGATGCACTAAAACTGACGGTAAAACTGAACTGGCTGCCCTTGCCAAGTTGACTTTCAACCCAGATGTTTCCACCCATCAATTCGACTAATTGTTTGCAGATCGCCAGTCCCAGCCCTGTTCCGCCAAAACGGCGAGTATTAGACGCATCCACTTGCGAGAACGGCTGGAAGAGCCGGTCGATCTGGCTCTGGCTGATGCCGATACCGGTATCCGTAACGGAAAAAAGTAGTACCACCTCTTCGTTGTGCGAAACCGGCTGGCATTTCACAGAAAGTAGTATCTCGCCGGATTCCGTGAACTTGATGGCATTGGTGCACAAGTTGATCAGTATCTGGCTCAAGCGCTTTGAGTCCCCGATCAAGGAGGCGGGGATATCGGGTGAAACCTGCAACAGAAATTCCAGATTCTTATTCTGAATCTGCTGGCATGCCAAGGCGCTGATTTTCTCCAGCACATCGTCGAGCAAGAACCCCTCTGCGCCAAGTTCCAGCTTACCGGCTTCGATTTTAGAGAAATCCAGAATATCGTTGATCAGACCATGCAATAGATCGGAAGAGATTTTGATCTTGTTGAGATAGTCGCGCTGACGCTCTGAAAGGGCAGTCAGCAATGCCAAGTGTGTCATGCCAATGACTGCGTTGATAGGCGTGCGGATTTCATGGCTCATGTTGGCCAGGAATTCGCTCTTGGCCAATGAGGCTCGCTCTGCGGCATCGCGTGCTAACACCAATTCCAGTGTGCGCTGATCTACACGCTCTTCCAACTGCTCCTTATACAGGCGCAGATCATTTTCAATTTTCTTGTAATGTGTAATGTCCTGCTTAACACCTATGATTTTGACTGGTCTCCCTGCTTCCATAAGCACGTGGGCATTGATATGCACCTGACGGTGATGGCCGTTGGCGGTGATGGCTTCCAGTTCCAGATCAAAATCCGTACTGTCATTGATGGCTTTATCCATGGCCGCGATCATTTTCATGCGGGATTCGGGCACATATAAATCCATAACGGCCTTGAGTGTGGGCGTGTATGTGGCCGGGTCAAGCTCGTGGATACGGTAGGTCTCTTCCGTCCAGTACAGCTCTCGGCTCGTCAGATCAAGCACCCATCCGCCTACATGTGCCATCGTTTGGGAGGCATTCAACAACTCAGATGTGCGCTGCAAGGCTGCCGTGGCTTCTTGTTGCTTTTCATGCTGCAACACACGCGATTTGAGCATTAACGATTGCCGTATTTGCTGCCAGAGAAAAAACAACAGCATGAAAACCACGACTTCGGCAAGCAACACTATCGCCCCTAGCCAAGTGGCCATCTGGCGTACACCTGTCAGCACTTCGTGCTTATCCATCTTGGCCACAACATGCCAATCCGTTCCGGCAACAGGCTCGTACGCTGCCAGTACCGGCTGACCTAGATTATCTAGTCCTGACATCACCCCCGGTTTATCATCGTGGATAGCCTTGGCAGCAGGAAGCGTCAGATCATTGGCATCCTGGCGTATATTGTCTGGCAGATCGCCGTGATGACGAAAAGGGCTTAGATAAAGAACAGAATTTCCTTCGCGCCGCACAAGATAGATTTCACCACTGTTGCTTTGCCACGGCCAGCCACGCATATAAGGAAAAGGAAAATCTTTCGCCTTAAATACCAGCACTAGCGCTGCAATCGGCTTTTCATGCTCTAGGGTTGTATCCATCAGTGGTACAACAAATTTCACATGTAAATCGCCATTGGCATCTATCTTCTGCCTACCAAATTGAACTCGCTTCGTGGACAGAGCAGTGCTGATCGTGGCGACATCGGCTGGGCTGAATTGCACCTGCGGGCCTTGTGCCAGCAGCACGTGTCCCGCCGGATCGACCAGTACGGCTGTGTCGTTATTGATTTTCGATATAAGCACTTGTAATTGATTTTTCAGACGCTCCGCAGCAAACGAATTACCTGTTTGCTGCAAGTCCAATATCGACAGGACAAGGTCTTCCCGATACATAACTTCCCGAACAAGTTCCAAGCGCTCAGACAGCCAGTATTCAATGTTGTTTGCCGTGAGATTGGCAACGGCCCGCAAATTGGCCTCAGCCGCCTTCGTGGCACGTGGGCCATAGGATGCAAATACCAGCCAAGCCAATAGTGGCACCAGTAAAAACAATGCGACAAAAGAGGGAATGATCCAGCGGTAAATGCGATGCGGAAGATGATTGGTGAGGATTTTTTCGGCGTCAGGGTTAAATCGGGTTTTCAATAACACAAAGAGCAAACCGCTGGTCATCCCAACAAAAAAAATACCCTTGGCAACCTCGACTCGCGCGGCAACCTCCGTGTCGGCAACGGTGATGTCCAGCAGATAGTCAGAGGTGATAATCCATGCCGCGGCAAAAAAAGCATACAGCAGGGCAATGCCCATCGGCCCTAGCCGGCGAGAAAGGACAAATGAAGACATCTCTCTGAGCGGCACGTTAAGTTCCTTTCAGCATTGTTGGTGTGCTACACGCCGTGTTAGCGCTTGCGTTCCAGTGCAACCATGACACGCTCGGCGATCATTTCCAGCGGACAAATTTCGTCCACGCCGCCAGCAGCAATGGCTTCTCTGGGCATGCCAAACACCACGCAGGTTTCCTGACTCTGCGCCAGCGTATAGATGCCGGCATCATGCATTTCGCGCATGCCATGCGCACCATCGTTTCCCATGCCAGTCAGAATGATGCCAATGGCCTTCTTGCCCGCGCACTGGGCGGCGGAGCGGAACAAGACGTCAACCGAAGGACGATGCCGGTTGACAGGCAAGTCCTGACTCAATTCAATGACGTAATGGCCACCGATGCGCTTGACCATCATGTGCGTGATACCGCCAGGGGCAATATAGGCACAGCCCGGCTTGACCGGCTCGCCGTCCTCGGCCTCTTTGACATGGATATGGCAAAGCTTGTCGAGCCGCTGGGCAAAGGTCTTGGTAAAGCCTTCCGGCATGTGCTGGGTGATGAGAATCCCCGGTGTGGAAGGCGGCATTTTCATCAGCACTTCGCGGATAGCCTCCGTGCCGCCGGTGGACGCGCCGATAACGATGAGACGCTCTAGCGCCATGCCAGGCAAGCGGGCAACAGCCGGCAAAATGGCATCGGTAGAATACTTCTCCGGCACGCTAGTTTTCAGAGAGGCCCGCTTGATGCGGGCCGAGGCCGCAACACGGATTTTTTCGCCGATCAAATCGGCATAAACTTCCAGCCCGCCTTGCACATCCTTGCGCGGTTTGGCGATGAAATCTACCGCGCCCAGCTCCAGCGCCCGAAGTGTCACTTCGGAACCGAACTCGGTCAGCGTTGAAATCATCACCACCGGCATCGGGCGCAAGCGCATCAGCCTTTCCAGAAAATCCAGCCCGTCCATCTTGGGCATTTCTACATCCAACGTCAGCACATCCGGATTCAGATTGCGGATCATTTCGCGCGCAATCAGCGGATTGGACGCAGCGCCGATCACTTCAAGGTCAGCGTGACGATTGATGATATCGGTCAGCAGATGACGCACCAGCGCAGAATCGTCCACTACCAGAACCCGGATTTTCTTTGCCATTAGAAAAATTCCACTTTGCTATCCAGTTTTGTCATGCGCAAACGGTGCTCATATTCCCGTTCGCGCAACAAAATCGTGTTGTTGTGCACCGTTTTCAATTTGCGGACTAACACCCGGCCGGTCGCCGGAAAAAAATAAACCTTGCGAGGGTAGATATCGAGCAGGTCTTCTGCCGTGATCCGAATACATTCCGTTTTCAGATATTCCCGCACGAATTCCGCATTCGATGTCCCCACTGTGCGCGTAGTAAACCCTCGCAACACTTCGCCCCCGCCAAACACTTTGGCTTCCAGGTTCTGCCGTTTTGCACCCATTTTTAGCAGGTGATTGATCAAGACTTCCATGGCATACCCTCCGTAGCGGGCCGAGGCGGAAAGCAGGCTCTGGCCATCCTCACCGGGCAACATGAAATGATTCATGCCGCCAATGCCACTGATCCGATCCCGAATACATGCCGAAACGCACGAACCCAACACCGTCACGATCATCACATCTCGCTGGGTGGCGAAGTACTCACCCGGCTTGATCTTGACCGCATCCGTTTCGAAGTGTTGGTCGTAATAGTGCTCGGGCCCCAGATGCTGCGCATAGTGTGATTCCGGATCCATCACCTTTGTCTCATGGCCGGGCGATAAACCGTTTTCCCGCACGACCGGAACAAGTGCGTAGCATGCGTCAGACTTTCGGAATGCCCGATAAACAGCAACCCCTGCGGATGTAGGAGGGGGGCAAACCGTTCAAGTACCGACAATTGCATGGCTTTATCGAAATAGATCATCACGTTCCGGCAAAAAATCACATCCAGCGGCGCCTTCACTGGCCACTGTGCATCGAGCAGATTGATCTGCTGAAAATTAATCAGCGATTGCAGCACCGGTTTCACCTTGACGAGACCTTCCTGCGTGCCACTGCCCTTGAGAAAAAAGCGTTCCAGGCGCTCGCGCTCCAGATTTTCCACCTGCCCCATGCGGTATATCCCTGCCTGGCCTCGAGCCAGTACTTGGGTATCCAAATCACTGGCAACAATGCGCACCTTCTTGGCCGCACGTTCGCCTAGCGCCTCGATGGCTGTCATGGCAATGGAATAAGGCTCCTCGCCGGAGGAGGCCGCCGAACACCAAATTTGGATCTCCCGCTGGTTCGACAGACTCTGCAAATGTGCCGCCAAAGTTGGAAAATGGTGCTGCTCCCGGAAAAACGAGGTCAGGTTGGTGGTCAGTGCATTGATGAAGCGCTCCCGCTCACCCTCATCTGCTTCGGCCAGATCGAGATATTCCTCAAAGCGTGCCAAGCCCCGCTCACGCAAGCGGCGCGCCAGCCGGTTATAGACCAGCGATCGCTTGGAATCATTAATCGAGATACCCATCCAGCTACGCATCAAACTGCGCACTCGCAGGAAATCCTGCACGGTGTAATCGAAAGAACGGGCCTCCAGGGGCATGCCCGGTATGCAATTTAAGCCCGGATTTCTCTCACCCGCTTGCTTGGCAGGAGAAGGTCCCGGCTCTTTCATTGATCTGGTAATGCGCGTTTCGACATGCATCTTCATTTATCAAGCCAATGAAGTTTTATAGGCTCGCCTTTGTGATGTTTTAACTCGTCGCCCCGGCAAAAGCCGGGGCCAAGTGGTTTGAAGTGGCTTCGTGGCGGGAAACCAGCCTGCGCCTGCGTGACGGATCAAGGAATCAAAACTCTTTCCACTCGTCCTCATCAGCGCCGACCGGCAACGCACGGGGCTTGGCTGTATTGATCGGCCGCTTGACGTTGACCAGCTTGTTGGACTTGCTGACGACAGGTGGTGTCGCAGACGATGTTTTGCGCGCCATGGAGCGGGCCGAAACAATGGCCTGCTGGGCCAGCGCATAATCCATCTTGAATACTGAAACGGCCTCAGAAAGGTTCTCCGCTTGGTCTTCTAGCGACTCGGCTGCGGCAGCCGCCTCCTCCACCAATGCAGCGTTCTGCTGGGTAACCTGATCCATCTGAGCGATGGCCTGGTTCACCTGCTCGATACCTGTGCTTTGTTCGATCGATGCATTGGAAATTTCAGCAATGATTTCAGATACTCGCTTTACCGAGTCCACGATCTCGGACATGGTCTGGCCGGCTTCCTCCACCTGCTTGGTGCCATCTTCGACCCGCTCGACCGAATCATTGATCAGGCCCTTGATTTCCTTGGCTGCTGCGGCTGAGCGTTGCGCCAGATTGCGCACTTCGCCGGCCACCACGGCAAAACCACGGCCCTGCTCACCCGCACGGGCAGCCTCCACCGCTGCATTGAGCGCCAGAATGTTGGTTTGGAAGGCAATGCCGTCGATGACGGAAATGATGTCCACGATCTTGCGCGAAGCGTCGTTGATACCGTTCATGGTGCCGACTACGTTACCCACCACCTCGCCACCCTTAATGGCGATCTCGGAGGCATTCCGCGCCAGCTTGTTGGCATGCCCGGCATTCTCGGCATTCTGCTTCACGGTGGACGTCAGTTCTTCGATGCTAGCAGCCGTTTCTTCCAGGCTGGAAGCCTGCTCTTCGGTACGCTGGGACAGATCGGAATTTCCTGCGGCAATTTCCTGCGAGGCGGTATTGATCGTTTCAACGGATTCCCTGATCTGCGCAATTGTCTGCTTCAGGTTTTCCTGCATCGTTTTCATCGCAGCCAGCAGACTGGTGGTATCGCCAGCCTTGGTGACCACGTTCTGGGTCAGATCCCCAGCCGCAATGGTTTTGGCAACCTCAGAGGCATAATCGGGCTCGCCACCCAACTGACGCAGAAGCGTGCGAGTGATGATGTAGCTGAGGATGCCCACTAATGACAGTGTCAATGCGGCAATAATCAGCGACAGGGTTACGGCGCTGCTCTTGGTAGCGACAGCGTCTTCTGACCCCTTCTTGCTCATGGCAACGTTATAGTTGAGATGCTCGTCGAGCACATTGCTCAGTTCATTACCGGCACCGGCAACTGATTGCATGATATCAAGGACCTTTTCATCCTGTTGAGCCCGCGATGCAGCCAAGAGTGGCTCGATCTGGGCATGGTATTCGCCCCACAATTTCGTCTCTTGACCGAAGAGTGCCTTGTCCTTCTCATCCACCAGAGTGGCCTCATAGTCCTTGAGAGCTTTCTCCAAAGATGCTCGATTGCTCTTTATTACGGTCTCAAGCTCCGCCTTCTTGGCGGCGTCATGGGTGATGAGATGACTCAATATACGAACCCGGATGATCAGGAAGTTTCCTCGCATCTGATCGAGCGCTACCAGCGAAGGCACAGCCTTGGCGTTCGCGAAATTCGCGGCCTCATAGACCTTGTTCATTTGCTGCAAGGCCAAGCCGGCCAATAAGACGATGCCCAGCAGGGCTGAGCCGGCTAACAGGGCCATCTTCTTTGCGACAGTGAGTTTCATGCGTATCTCCTAAAAAATCAGAACGGCAGGCAGACAGGCCATTTATATGTTTGCCCTGTCTGGAACCAGGCAATCAGGCCAATACTTCATCCATGAGCTCCATATCCCGGCTGCTCATCAGTTTCTCGATATCCACCAGGATGATCATGCGTTCGTCAATCGTCCCCAGTCCCTTGATATATTTCGTATCCAGTGCCGCGCCGAATTCCGGTGCAGCCTTCATTTGCTCCGTCGGCAAGGTGATAACATCCGACACCCCGTCCACCACGATACCGACCACCCGATTGAGCACGTTCAGGATGATCACAACCGTGAACTCGTTGTAAGTAGCCTCGCCGACGTGGAACTTGATGCGCATATCCACAATCGGCACGATCACCCCACGCAGGTTGATCACGCCCTTGATGAACGTCGGTGCTTTGGCAATAGCAGTCACCGCGTCGTAACCCCGGATCTCCTGCACCTTGAGAATATCCACGGCGTATTCCTCGGCACCCAGCGTGAAAGTTAGGTACTGCGCTGCAGCATCGCTCAGTGTCGTAGCATCGATTGCGCCGTGGCCGGTTTCTTGCATGGTTGACATCAAAGCCTCTCCAAAACGTTAAGTTGTGCATCGCGGCTAAGCTGCACCAGCGCCGCCACATCCAGAATAAGCGCCACTCGGCCATCGCCCATGATGGTGGCGCCCGATACGCCACGCACCTTGCGGTAATTGGTTTCCAGACTCTTGATCACCACCTGGTGCTGGCCGAGCAATTCATCGACAAACAATGCCACCTTGCCGCCTTCGAGTTCCAGAATCACCAGAATGCCCGTACACGGATCGACCGTACGTGGCGAGATATCGAAAACATCATGCAGTGCAACCAGCGGCAAATATTCGCCACGCACATGCACGACACGACCCTTGCCAGAAATGCCGGAAATATCTTCAGGTTTGGGCTGGAGCGATTCGACGATCATGTTGAGTGGAACAATGAAGACTTCTGTTCCCACCCCAATGGACATGCCATCCAAAATGGCCAGAGTGAGCGGCAGGCGCGTGGTAATGCGGGCGCCAACTCCTTCCTGCGAACTGATCTCGACGCGCCCACCCATGCCTTCGATATTGCGCTTGACCACATCCATGCCCACGCCCCGGCCCGAGACATCGGTAATTTGCGCAGCCGTGGAAAATCCGGGGGCAAAGATGAGTTGCCAGACCTCCTGATCCGGCGCATCGTCGTCAATGGCAATGCCGCGCTCGCGTGCCTTGGCCAGAATGCGCTCCCGGCTGAGGCCAGCCCCGTCATCGAGTACCTCGACAACAATATTGCCGCCCTGATGGAACGCCTGCAGGGTGAGTAATCCCTTGGCCGGCTTACCTTCTTGCAGACGTACTTCAGGCATCTCGATGCCATGGTCTAGGCTGTTGCGTACCAGATGAGTCAGCGGATCGGCCAGTCGCTCGATTAGACCTTTGTCGAGCTCGGTACTCTCGCCCACCATTTTCAATTCGACCTGCTTGCCGAATTTACCGGCCAGATCGCGCACCAGCCGCGGGAAGCGGCTGAATACCGAGCCAATCGGCAACATGCGGATCGACATCACGGCTTCCTGCAGATCGCGGCTGTTGCGATCAAGCTGGCCCATGCCGTTGAACAGGTTCTGATGCAGCACAGGATCCAATTGCGAAACGGTCTGCGCTAGCATGGCGTTGGTGATGACCAGTTCGCCGACCAGATTGATCAACTGATCGACTTTTTCGACGCTGACGCGAATCGAAGTTTCGGGCTCACGATCCGAGGCGCGACGACGGGGTATTTCGATGGGCGCGGCAGCCGCCGCGACAAGTGCTGCAGATGCGTTAGCCTCGGGTGGGGGCAATTCTGTGAAAAAACCATACCCCTGATCGTCTTGATCATCGTTGGGATTTTGCGGACTGACGGGATCAATGAAGAAACCAAATCCTTCTTCCTCGTTGGCCTCATCCGCCCACATCTCGGGCGCTTCACCAGGCACGGGTACGATGTGATAGCGATCTGCTTGGGCCACAAATGACAGCACATCTTCGATGGCTTGAATTCCGCCAGAGCAGGTCAGGCGACGAGACCATTTGCCCGGCAACGCCTCCAGCATCTGCAGCCCCCCCAATCGCTCCAGCTCGGATTGCATGGCTTGCAGGGTTTCTGGTGATTCATCCGACAAGGTGTAGTAGATATCGAAGGTAGACACTTGGGTTGTGTCCGCCAATGAACCAACAGCAGAGGTTTCAAAGGAAGGCTCCGATACTCGGCCGGAAGTTAGTTGCTCCATCTGCGCCACAATCTGTTCGGCTTCTTGCAGATCGTAATCTCCCCCATCACGATGACTACGAAGCTGTGCACGCAACACATCGCCAGCCTGCAGCGAGGCATCCACGATCTCTGGACACAATCCCAACTGTTGCTTGCGCACCAGATCAAGTAGTGTTTCCAGCACATGCGTAACTTCGGCCATATCGGTGAAACCAAAGGTACCACTCCCGCCCTTGATAGAATGCGCGGCACGAAAAATGGCGTCGAGATCTTCCGATTCTGGCGATGCAACATCCAGCGCCAGCAACAACCGCTCCATTTCTTCGAGATGCTCGCGCGTTTCCTCGAAGAAGGTCTGGTGAAACTGGCCGAGGTCGTAGCTCATCCCAGCACCTTTTTCACCACCTGGAGTAACTTGGCCGGATCAAACGGCTTGAGCAGCCAGCCCGTGGCACCCGCCTCGCGTCCTTGCACCTTCATGCTGTCACCGCTCTCGGTTGTCAGCATCATGATGGGAACACTCTGGTATTTGGGATGGGCACGCAGCGTACGGATCAGCGTCAGCCCATCCATCTTGGGCATGTTCTGGTCGGTAAAGATCATGTCGTACTGATCTGCCAGTGCCTTGCTGACGCCGGATTCCCCGTCTGCGGCTTCCACAACGGTGTATCCGGCACTTTTCAGAACAAATGACACCATCTGACGAATAGAGGCTGAATCGTCAACGGTGAGAATTTTTTTGGCCATTGCGCAACAACTCCATCAGAACATGTCCTGAAAAATTGTTGCACACGGTGTAACCAAAGCCATTACAGGTTAGGATGAAAACTATGTAGGTATTTTGCGGTATTTTTTGTAATCATTTTACCTACAAACACGCTTTACCCTGCCATGGAGTTTGTTTGAAAATTACAAAATATCATTGAAATAAAACATATTTTCCATTCATTTCATCGGGTTTCTTATTCAGGATTCATGGCACATCACAACTTGCCCCGACTTTGTCATCCATTAAAACAAAATCTAAAATGGCCTCCGCATTAGCCGTGAAGGGCCCTTTGCCATGCCTTACCAAGATTTCCCCAGCATCCTCGCTGAACCGCCCTCCGCTGCGGCATTACAGCGTTATGCCATGGAGATCTATGACCTATACCATCGTGCGCCCTGTGGCTATCACTCACTGGACGAGGATGGTTTCTATCTGCGCATCAATGCAACCGAACAGGATTTGCTGGGCTATTCGCATCAAGAATTGGTCGGCAAGATCAGATTCGCGGACTTGCTCACCCCAGAAAGTCGGAATGTGTTCATGCTGGGTTTTTCTCAGCTTTTATTGGGGGGCAGCGTGCATGATCTGGAATTGATGGTGCAATGCAAAGACGGACATACCGTGCCAGTGCTGCTCAACGCCACAGCATTGATAAATGCCAATGGCCATTTCGTGATGAGCCGATCATCCCTGCACGACATCTCCAGCCAGTGGCAAGACAGGCAGGATCTGCTAAATTCCCGCGAGCAACTGCGTGAATTATCCTCTCACCTTCAAACCGTGCGGGAAGAAGAAAAACGCGCCATTGCAAGAGAACTGCACGATGAGTTGGGTTGTATACTGAGTGCCCTGCGCCTGGATATTTCGCGCATGCAGAAGAAGCCGCCCACCGACCTGACCAGCCTGCAATCGATCACCAATGAAATGCTGGCCATGCTCGATCACGGAGTGCAAACCACGCGCCGATTGGTGTCGCAACTCAACCCCACCATACTGGACGACATGGGTTTACTACCGGCGCTGAATTGGCAACTACGCGAATTCGGCCTGCGGTCCGGCCTAAAATGCCATATCGAAATAGTAGGCGAGGTATCCGAGCTCGACAAACCCAGCAACCTAGCGATATTTCGAGTCCTTCAGGAAGCGCTAACTAATATTGCTCGGCATGCACAGGCAAATCGAGTCGATGTGTCTTTGATCTTCGAGGCCGATGTCCTGATTCTAGAAATTAGCGACGACGGCGGGGGCATTGATCCCGACATGGCTCGCAAACCGACATCTCACGGCATTCGGGGTATGGATGAAAGGATGCGCATGATTGGTGGATCTTTCAGCGTGCAGCGCCATCCCACCAAGGGAACTCAGCTTCAAGTTCGGATTCCCTTATCAGGTACGCCAGCATGATCCGTGTCTTTATCACCGATGACCATGTCATCATGCGGGATGGGCTCAAGCGCGTCATTGACGACGAAACCGATATGTCGATTGCAGGAGAGGCGGCCAACGGCGTTGAGTGCCTCAACTTCCTGCGCAATGGCCAATGTGACGTATTGCTACTGGATATCGCCATGCCGGGGCGCGATGGCATCAGCACGCTGAAACAGATCCAGCAGGAGTTTCCGCAACTCCCCGTATTAGTGCTCAGCATGTATTCCGAGGACCAGTATGCAATCCGGATGTTCAAGTTGGGCGCGAGTGGCTATCTGACTAAAGAGAGCGATTACGAACAGCTGGTCCAAGCCATTCGAAGAGTGGCATCCGGCAAGAAATACATCAGCCCAACGATTGCGGAGCTGCTTGCCGAAAGTCTGGGCGATGAAACACCGGAAACCCTGCACGCATCGCTATCCAATCGCGAATTGCAGATCCTGATGCAGATCGCTGCTGGCAAACCTGTCAGCCGTATTGCCGAGGAACTCTCGCTTAGTTCCAAGACCGTTGGCACCTATCGTGCCCGTATCTTGAAGAAACTGCATTTGAGTAATACGGCTGAATTGGTGCATTACGCTATCAAGAACATGGCCGCTTGATCGACACCAAGGCACCTCGAAAATGCCGCAAGCGGATTTGAAATCCAAGGATGTTTCCTGGGCTAAAACTGGGTGCCGAAGTGCTTCACTGCGCATCCTACAACTAGGCTTGAATGCGCAAAGCATTGCTGCCATTCACGCCAGCGACCTGGCTCTGCAAACTAAATGGCCGCTTTTACTTTTTCGGTCAAATTGGTGAACGGCAGCTTCCATTTCTGACAATGGCGGGTTTGGGCACAAAGTGTGAGTTCACCAGTGCCAATACTCGTAATCATGCCTGCCAGCTGCCCTACTTTATTGCAGCCATGGATGTTCATTGCCCACAGGATTCCGTACAGAGCGAATCCATAAAACTCAGCTTCTGCTCACGCGGTAACTGTTTGATCGCCCATTCAGCACGTGATGCCGAAGATCGGTCCGGAAAGTTGCAGGATGCAAGAATGCGGACAGGCGGGTTGGCTCGCGTAAACCGGGCACCTTTGCCATTGCAATGCGCTTCATAGCGGATCTCCAGATCGTTGGTGATACCCGCGTAATAGGCACCATTGCGGCATTCCAACAAATACAAGCACCACTGCTTGGTTTGCCGAGTCATCCGTTGCAGACCTGATTGAGGGTTTCGGGGCTGGAAATCAGTGAATTACCCTCACCCTGGATTTTCATGATTCGGGCATTGCGCGTCTTTTCCCACGCATCCACCGGGTAGGTCTTGGCCCAGGCACACCAGAGTTTCCGGTCTTGATTGCTTATGCTGAGGTTATAGCGCGTGTGCATGTACAGACTGATGCGCGCTGCACGACCACGCACTTCTTCACGCGGCTGGGTACGTTTGCCTTTGAAATCGACAATGGTTTTGCATTGGCCATACATGGGTTCAGGGTTTCGGGTCCAGGCACCATAGGCAAAGTTGCTGCGATCTCCATTCACTTCTCCCACAGCTGGCACCAGGTTGTTCAAGTCGCCTTCTGCCGCCTGAAAGACAGGGTCGGATTCAGTACAGTTTTTTCGGCCACCAGCCTGCCAACACTGACGCTGATGACCGATAGACCATGCCGGTACAACATGCTCCCATTCAATCCTGCTGGCTCGGTTTTCATTCTTGCGTGGTTCATAACCACAGCTCTCAAAGTCCACTTTATTGCCTGTGTATTTGCAGCCGCAGTAAAAATCTTCTTCCTCTCCTGCAAATATCGCAGGCAGTACTTTCTTGGCATTGGCAAAGTTACGATGCCCCACGGCACGCTTCCCGGACACCAGTTCAATGCTGCCGCCCTGGTAAGTGGTAGTCGGGTTCGTGGCCGTAGATGCAAGGGTGTCGGCCTTGGCCAAGACGGTCTCCCCAACATTGGCCAAGAATTTAACGCCGGGAGAGTGAGCAAATTTCGAAACTTGATGGTTATCGCAGCCAACAAGTAAGGCTCCGAGCAAGAAAACGGTATGTCGCATTATTGGAATTTTGGTTTGGGTTGGTTTGTTGAGTTTTACGAAGTCAGGCAGTTCGGCTGCACTAGCGTTTAAAGCAAGGTATCAGATGCCGGCTTTACCGGTTTCCTTGGAGCAGGAGTGGCCTGCATGCGTTCAGCAGGATAGTTGTGCAGGTAGGTTCGCGCCAACTCGGTATCGTTACAACTCAGCCAGGCGTCATAGTCGGAGGCCGGCACGATCACGAGATTGCGCTTTTCATCGCCTGGCTTGTGCATGCGTTTCATCAAGGGGTGGTCATCGGCGTTGATGGTGATCTGGGTAAAGGAATAACTCAGGCCGCCCTCCTCTTCCTGCCAGCTACGCCATAGACCCGCCACGGCAAAGGGTTCTTCATGGGTCAGGCTGATGCGGTAGCGTTCAGCCTTGCCTGTTTCATAGCAAGGTTCAAAGAAGCCCTGCATCGGCACCAGGCAAAGCTGGCCATGCTGCCAGGCTTGGCGGTAGCTTTTCAGTTGTCCGAGTGTTTCGGCTCGCGCATTCATCGTACTGTAGCGCACCCCAGGCGGCAGCTTGCGCTTGGGCAGAAAACCATAGTTGGCCAACACAGCAACACGCGATTGTTCATGGCCGACGATGATCGGGGCCGCATAGTCCTGCCACACCTCGCCCGCCCAATCGTCATCGGGTGGGAGTACCTTGAAGAAGTCCTGCAGTACCCGTTTCGGGACAGGGATGTAATTGACGCACATAGCAGACCGGGGGCATTGACGGATGCTTTCAGGATACCGCTACGGATGCGTTTGCGCTGCTTTGCATGCGCTGCAAAATCAGGCAGCACAGACAAGCCGTTTGAAATCAGCAGGATGACAACTCTATGCCCATCGTTATCCACAGAAATTGTGGATGAGCGTGCTGTCGCTCAGACAATCAACAACAGAATTGGAATAAGCAGCAGGCAAACCAGTACAACCGGATAGTCGGGGGAAGACAGATTCTGGCGGATCAATGCGGACATGACAGGCTCCTTGAAGGTTATCCAGCAACAGGCGGCAAGCAGGTTTTTGCCCACTTTCCAGTTATCGGTACAAACACATCAATGCAGAACGTTCGTTCTATAATAACAGCCTGATTTCATTTTTGGTACTGTTTATGTCTGTCTTGTTGCTTGGGCCTGTTCCTGCCTTGCCCGATCCTCCTGAGGTGTGGATTGCGGCCATGGGCAGTTCGGTTTCGGCAGGTTTTCCTTCTCCCGCCGAAGACTGGGTAGAAGATCGGGTCGATCTGAATCGGCGCTTTATTGTGCATCCGGAAGCCACGTTCTTTTTTCGGGTCTGCGGTGACAGCATGGTCAGCCCGCAACCGGAACGCTCCATTCCCAACAACGCGACGCTGATCGTGGATCGCTCGCGCGAGGCGAAACACGATGACATCGTGGTGGCCATCCTGGATGACGAATTCACGGTCAAGCGCCTCTACCGAAGAGGTAAGCGTCTGGCATTGATTGCCGAGAATCCCGCCTATGCGCCGATCGTCCTGAACGAAGAGCAAGAGCTGGCTATCTGGGGCGTGGTGACAGCCTGGATCATGGAGCCGCCATGATCGCGCTGGTCGATGTGAACAACTTCTATGTCTCCTGCCAGCGGGTGTTTGAACCCAGGCTCGAAGGCAAACCCGTGGTGGTGCTATCCAACAACGATGGCTGTGCCGTGGCACGCAGCAATGAGGTCAAGGCATTGGGGATAGGCATGGCCAAACCCTGGTATCAGATGCGCGACCTGGCCCGGCAGCACGGCATCATTGCCTACAGCAGCAACTATGCCCTGTATGCCGACATGAGCAATCGGGTGATGAGTATCCTGAGCCGCTTCAGTCCGCAGCAGGAGATCTACAGCATCGATGAGTGCTTTCTTGGTCTGGATGGCATCCTGCGCGATCACACGGAACTGGGACGCGAGATTCGGCAGACGGTGCTGCAATGGACTGGCTTGCCGGTCTGCGTCGGCATTGCGCCGACCAAGACGCTGGCCAAGTTCTGCAACCATCTGGCCAAGAAACGTCCGCAGTTTGGCGGGGTGTGTGAATGGGCGAAACTTAGCATGGCAGACCGACGACGTGTGATGCAGGAAGTCACCATTGACGAAGTGTGGGGCGTAGGCCGAAAGCTCTCAGCCCGGCTCAATCAGCAAGGTATCTTCACCGTGGCCGATCTAGCCCAAGCTGATCCGGAAACCATTCGCAGTCGTTACAGCGTGGTCTTGCAACGCACGGTACTGGAATTGCGCGGTCAGCCGTGTATCGATCTGGAAGATTCGGCACCGGATAAACAACAGATTCTGTGTTCGCGCAGTTTTGGCCAACCGATCTGCACCGAGCAGGAACTCGCCGAAGCAATCAGTACCTACGTTGCCCGTGCTGCCGAAAAACTCCGCAGGCAACAATCCGCTGCCGGCACTTTGGCGGTGTTCATTCGCACCAATCCGTTTCGGGAGCGAGATCCCCAGTACAGCAAACATGTGGCCGTACCGCTGTCTCTGCCTAGTGACGATACCCTGCAACTGACCAAAGCGGCGCTTTGGATTTTGCAGCGCATTTACCAACCGGGATACGCCTACGCCAAGGCCGGCGTGATGCTGCTGGAGTTGCAGCCGAACACTGCCATCCAGGGGCACCTGTTTCTGCAAAGCGCCGATCCGTTCAAACGTGCCCAACTCAATAGCGTCATGGATCAGATCAACCGGCAATGGGGACGTGGCACCGTGCGATTGGCCAGTGCCGGTTTCAATCAGGGTTGGAAGATGAAGCAGAACAATCTCTCGCCATCCTGGACAACCCGTTGGGAGGATCTGCCGGTGGTGCGTTAGTGAAGGCGATAGGTATCCCCGCTAGGGCATCAAAATAATTTTCACACATGGAAAGTTAATAATAATATAAATGTAATTATATTGAGAGATCAAACATGAATGCCACTATGCTGAACCCGATCCGAGCAGAACCTAAGTACTATGCCCGCCTGGCCGAAAAACAATTGCAGACCGCACAAGAGCAATTTCAGCTGGTGGCGGCACACAGTGCCAAATCTACCAGCCGGTATTGCGCGCAGGAATGCAAGTTGGAGCAGGCGCGTGCGATTCAGCGTGCAGTGACGGCCATCATTACGGGTCAGCGGGTGACGTTTTCCGATGGCGCAGCATTAAAGCATTGGCTGAAGAACGAGAAGTCATTTTGACTATGCCAGTGATGATTCACGAACACCTACCATCGTGGTCTCGTGCTGCTTTGCCCAGATGATAGGCAATCGGCTACGTAACAGCTGATTTAAATTTGTGTGCCTATGCCCATGGACGACATCTTCGACCACATCTGGCGCAAGCTGAACCAATCGACAGATCTTGCTGGCTTGTCCAAGATCGATACCCTCGGCGGCAGCAATCTCTGTCATAGAACTGAATCGCCCCTCATCCAGTAAGCATTGCCAGAAATGTGCCAGGCCGAGCGCTCGTATCAGTGCGCTATCCTGCCCTGCCCTCCATGCTTTCCTATCACGACTGGCCTCAGTCAAAAACTCCTGTGGTGCATCCAGAGGCGTAATGATTTTCCGCCGTATCCCGCGCCGGACCAACGTCAAGGGAATGAACGTTTCCATTTGGACCTCGCCTGCTGGACTGAGCGTCTCAAATGTCACAGGATCACCGTTTTGCACCCCTCTCCCATACTTGGCCATTCCGCCCTCCTAGCAAAAACTTGCAATGATCTCGCGCTGCGCAGGCCATTCCACAGGCAAACGATTACGCTGGAACCACATCAGCATCAATCCGCGCGGCTGCCGACCGTTCATCAATTGTTCGATAATATCGGGCGCCAATAGCGTCAATCTCAGTAGCTCATTGACGGTGGAATGATGCAAACCCTCATGGATGGCGATTTCTGACCCGCTCTTCATGACGTGGGTATCGAGCAAATGCTGCCAGTAAAAGGCACGCCCCAATCCCTCCAAAAACGTGGTGTCATAGACCGGCGCCACAGTAGTGCCCAGGCTCTGCACGCCGCGTTTCTTGCGGGTCAACGGCACGAAACTTTCCAGTTGGGCATTCATGGCAAGGCCTCTGTTTCCAGCAGTTCCACGCCAATACCTTCCGGCGTAAATTCGCCGATCAGCGCACGCCAGCCCAAGGCCCGCCATTTAATTCTCAGTCCCCCTTGAACCAGGTCAACACGCTCGATCATCAGATTGACAATGCGGTGACGTTCGATGGGATACAGTCGTTCCCAAATATCTCCCAGCCGGTGCATCGCCATAACCGTTGTTGGTTCATCAATATGCGCTCCGTTTTTCTGGATAAATTGACATACCGCTGCAATTGCTTCCGGACTCGACAATACCGTTTTGATCTGGGCAATCGCAGCAGCCTCGACTTCATCTGCAGGGATGCGCTCATGGGTTTTGCCATTGGCGCCAAAACGAATTTCCGACTTAGATACGTAATAGCAGTACTTGTGGCCCTTTTTACTGGTGTACGTTGGGTACATGCGCTCGCCGTCAGGGGTGTATAGCAGCCCTCGCAGTAAGGCATCCGTGCGCGATCGGATTTTGGTTTCTACCGATCGAGCATGGGAATCCTTGGCCAATATCTCGTGGACCCGTCCCCACAAGGCGTGATCAATGATTGCCGTATGAGCGCCCTGGTACCAGTTGCCCTTGTGCGACAATTCCCCGAGGTAGATGCGGTTGCGTAGTAGCTTATGCAGGTATTTCTTGTCTATGCGTGCGCCGCTGCGCATCTGACCCTCCTTGGTCAGCCAGGCTTTGGTCGTAATGCCCTCCGCTGTCAGGTTGGCGGCGATCTGCGTCGGCGAACCAATGGTAAGCATCTCCTCGAAAATGCGGCGCACCACCGCCGCCTCGGCATCATTGATGACCAGCAAGCGGTTGTCGACGTCGTAGCCCAGGGGCGGGACGCCGCCCATCCACATGCCTTTGCGTTTGGCGGCGGCGATCTTGTCGCGGATGCGTTCACCGGTGACCTCGCGCTCAAACTGGGCGAAGGACAGCAGGACGTTGAGCATCAGCCGACCCATCGAGGTGGTGGTGTTGAACTGCTGAGTGACCGAGACGAACGATACGCCATGACGTTCGAACACCTCGACCATCTTGGAGAAATCGGCAAGGCTGCGCGTCAGACGGTCGATCTTGTACACCACGACGATGTCGATCTGGCCCCGTTCGATGTCGGTCATCAGGCGTTTGAGCGCCGGACGTTCGGTATTTCCTCCAGAAAAACCCGGATCATCATAATCATCCGCGACAGGTATCCAACCTTCTGCGCGTTGACTGGCAACATAGGCATGGCCCGCCTCTTTCTGGGCATCGATGGAGTTGAATTCCTGGTCCAATCGTTCATCGCTGGATACACGGCTATATACGGCGCAACGCTTACGTGATTTGGCTTGGGCGATTTCACTCATGACCGATCCCCACCATTATTGCGTAATCCAAAAAAGGCGGGGCCCGACCACCGCGTACCGGCAATATGCCGGGCAACCGCTGAAAGGCTTTTGAAATGCAGCCCTTCATACTCGAAAGTTCCTTCTGCGGTGACCGTGACTTTGTGATCGCGATCCGCCCATTCCCGCACCAGGATCGTGCCTGGCGCCAGATGGATTTCAGGATATTGCTGACGTGATTTGATTTTGGAATGTTTGATGCCGATGTTGATCAACCGCTTGCGAGTGTCGGCAGACAGTCCACCGAAAACCGCTTCCTGCACTTTGTAAGCCACCCGGGATTCGATATAGCTGCGATTCGGGTTTTGTGGCCGATGCGGAAAATATTGATCCCACAAATTCCAAAGCTCTGTCATCGGCAATGTCGACAGGGCCGCAATCTGGGCAGAGACCGATTGGGTAGGCTCGTTCATGACCATTTCTCCATTTGGGAAGGTAGGACATGAACGCTCTTCGTCGGGGAACTAGCAAGTTGAAACTCGTGCTCTGCGGGTGTTTCAGCCACGTAGGTCCGGGTAATGGCGGCCGCAAGCATGGCGGTGATTTCTGCGGCACGCTCGGCAGCAGTGAGCACCGCGGGCTGAGGAAGTTCGAGTGTTTTCATGACAGATCCAAGGAGTGGAAACTGTCTCTCATCATGCGACGAAACGTACGAACAGGATGGTAACGCAGAGCAATTGGGTCAGAAAACAATCACAAACATTGCATTTTCCATACATTAAATTATGGTTAATTGTGCAATTCTGTTTTCATCCTTACTTCAAATGTATTTTCTTGATAAACCATGACTCGGTTTCCCAAGTTCACCGTGATAACAAAGCTCAACGATGTTGGACACAGGAATCCGGCCAATTCCCGGAGGCAATGAGTGGGCAAGAATTCTCTCAAAAACAGTAAACATCTCGCTGACCTGATTGAATCAACAAGCGTGCAAGCCTTAGCTCTGCTGGCACAGGTCGATATGTTTGCATTCCTTCGCATGCTCAGCACAGCCAAACAGGAGCATGAGGCACGCTCTGAGCTGCTTGAAACCATCCGCACAATCAAACAAGAAGACATCACCATCGCAGATCAGGAAGCGGTGCGTTTACTGCAGCTAGTGCGATTCCGCACAGAGGAGATGTTGGAGCATGCCTATCGCGAGATTGAATTCGAAAACCATCCGGAAATCACCACTTTCGACCGGTCTGCCGACGCGATGACTCGCTTGATCTGGATGCGGGTGCATGCACCACGCATTTTCGACCAGATTGAGACCATCTATCTCACGCATCATTTTCACGGCCACAAAAAATTTCTTGGCTTTACCGTACGGGATGGTGATAGCCGCGACTTCGTCTGGAATGAAGATGTTGCCCAAAAGTTGCAGGATGGTGTCAGCAAAATTCTTGGGCTGGATGATGAAACCCAAGCAAGTTGTGAAGTCATTCATTTCGAGATGGAAGACGGTGATGACGATGCAAAACGGTCCCTGCATTACCTGGTCGTCTACCATCCCGGGAAAATGAAACTCCTGCGCCAAATGAAAGATCGGCGGCGCGATCTCCTGCCATTTGTTCCCGCACTCGAGGCAACGCTCGTCTACGACCCCGTGAAAAACATGGTCCATGTTCTTTCCGAACGGCAAAAAACAGCGAAGCTCCTGGCCAACCATTTCTCAATGATCGGATTCGAAAAGCCTTTATCCAAACAACCGGTAGATACCGTCAGCTACGAGCTAGCTATGTTCAAAAATCCGATCAATTTGAAGGATGCCAATGTTTGCGGTGCCGTGATTGAGGATGCGTGGATTTCATCCTTAACCGTTACATTGGGGCACAGCCGACACAGTGTGACCTTGGCATTGGCCAACAGCGACAGCATTTGGGCCATCTCGACTCAGCACTTTGGAGAACTCAATCCGTTAACTAGCTGCCGCAGCGTTCAGGAAGTAAAACTTTCATTCGTCATCCGTTTCGATGGTGAGAAAGAATCGCGTGCCCTGGATATCACCGTCGATCAGCGTGGTTCGTGCAATCTACTTACCTTGCCTGATCCCAGATTACGTCGCTGTGGTGAAGATATTCTGATCTCTCTTGGCGTCATGAAGCGCGTGCGGCCTGTGGACATTGGTACAGATCTGGATTTATTCCATGCCGAAATTAAATTACTCGATCTTGCTGTCGACGAAGTGGATGGCCATGTGCTTTCAGTCCTTGGCTTGTCCGCGGCAGATCTCGTTAGCAAAGGTCTGCTAAAGAAAAAAACGCCAGGAGATTACATCACTGTGCCTGTTGAGGATGCGGATGGACAACTGGGGTATCGCCGTATCAAGGTACAGTTCAGTAGTCACAGCACCACCGCTCGTGATGATTTGACCGGACAAACCTATGATCTGTCAGATGCCAGTCTCTGCCGGTATGCAGTGGATAAGACTTACTTACGTGAACGGCTTGATCAACTCCTCAAGCCACAGCTAATAGATCAACCCATCAATCATGATGAGCATGAGCCCTTTCTGCTTGGCAATTATTGCATCGGCGACCAGAGAGTCCCGGTTGCACTGGTTTCTCACCTCTGGGATACCAAGCATGCCAACAAGATGGATACGGAACTGCGTCAGTTAAATCTTGGCTTAACCATCGTTCTAACCACTACTGTTGGACCACAGCGCCGATTTCTTGGTCCAGGCATTGTGGTGAGTGTGAATTCCCTGGTGAAGTTTGAAAACGGTGAAGTGATTTTGGACATGTCACCTGTTGCTGGTGAAGTACGCCGTTGGCAAAGTAACGCCAAAGTGACTCAAGAACCCAACTTGATCAAGGAAGCAGACGGGCGCAGCGCATTACTCATTGGTCCGTGGCCTGAGCCTTGGTCTCTGACAAAGAAGGAATGGGTTGATGTGGTCGAGGTTTTCGTCAACGCATGGAAATCGGGCAGGCGGAAATTGACACGCCCCCAGCTTGTCACTGATTCCGGTATCGAATTTAGATCAGTCACTGAGCTATTCCGGGGCGGACCGGAATGGAATACCTATATTCGCGGCGCTGATGGCAAAGATAAGCCCCGACTCTGGGAGTTGAATATTGGCCTACCAGATACCCATGCCGTTATCGCTTTGCCCACGGCCAATATATTTGAGGAAGAAATCGTATAAAAAACATGGCTGTGTGATTTCTGTGTAATTTCTGCGAAAAAACTGCGGAATATCGCATCCTCATCTGCGAGGAAATAGGGGCACTTCAACGAAAGGAGTGCCCCACATGCAACATCCTGTCCCATCTATTCAATCCGGCAGAAACATTCTCCGGTCTTCCCCTGACAGCGCACCTCGCCTGGCACTGAATGAGCATGAACTAGCTGCACGCTGGGGCTTGTCCGTCAAGACGCTGCGCCGTTGGCGCCAAGAATCCCTTGGACCAGTTTTCTGCAAGTTTGGTAGCCGCGTCACCTACCTGATCGCGGAAGTCGAAGCGTTTGAGCGGCGCGTATCGCGTTACTCGACCTTCGCTCGGACCTATGCGTAAGGAGGCGGCCATGAACGATCTGACCCTATTCCCCGCCGACATCGCCGAAATGTCAGTCAGCCAACTGGCCGCGTTGCCACCCGAGATCAAGCACGAGATTGATAGGAATCTCGACGCCGCCATCGATTGGCTCAAGCAGTCCCGCAGCAAATTCGATGCGGCGCTGAATCAGTCCTATGGCGAAAACGCCCGCGCTGTACTGCGTGAGTCTGGCCGCGATTTCGGCACCGTCCACATCAGCGACGGCCCACTGCACATCAAGTTCGAGTTGCCCAAGAAGGTCAGCTGGGACCAGGCCCAGCTGGGCGAAATCGCTAAGCGCATCGCTGGATCGGGCGAAAAGGTCGAGAGCTATCTCGACATCAAACTGACTATTTCCGAGTCCCGCTATACGAACTGGCCACCAGCGCTGCAAGCGCAGTTCGCTACCGCGCGCACGGTAGATGCCGGCAAGCCATCTATCACCCTTTCCATCGATACGGAGCAATGACCATGAGTCTCCAGCTTATTCCTTTTGATTTTGAAGGGCACCAGGTCCGTGTCGTTACCGATAAACACGGAGAGCCTTGGTTTGTCGCAGCAGATGTCTTGAACACACTTACCCTCGATCGCAAGGCACTGGAGCGCCTTGACGATGACGAAAAGGGTGTGAGTTCAGTTCACACCCCTGGCGGCTCGCAGGAAATGACCACCGTCAATGAGCCCGGATTGTTTGGACTCGTGCTTGGCAGCCGTAAGTCGGAGGCCAAACGTTTCAAACGCTGGGTGACTCATGAGGTACTGCCCGCGATCCGCAAGACCGGCAGCTATGCTGTCCCCGGCACACTGGCAGCCTTGCCAGCACCGACCTACGACCGGGTATCCGCAATCCTGCTGATCGGAGAAGCAATCGCCAAGGTGCCGGGCGTGAAACCGGGTATCGCGGCGGCGGCAACCCTGACCTGTATTCATGAGAACACGGGCATCACCACCGAGGTGCTACGCCGCGCACTGCCTTCGGCCAATGAGCCGATCTGCGCGCTCAACGCCACCCAACTTGGCAAATTGCTGAACAGGTCGGCCAAAGCCACGAACCAATTGCTCGCATCCAGTGGCCTTCAGTTCCGTAACGATCGTGATGAGTGGGAACTAACCGAGACGGGTGAGTCCTGGGCAGAGGCCATACCGTACTCGCGCAATGGCCACAGCGGCTACCAGATCCTCTGGAATCCAGCGGTTGCAGAACAACTGAAGGAGGTGGCGTGATGTCGCTTCCAATCATCTCTGCGCAACAACGCCTGGCCGAGCGTAAGGGTGTCAAATTGCTGTTGTTAGGCAAACCCGGCATCGGCAAAACCACTCGGCTTAAAGACCTCGACCCGGTCAGCACCTTGTTCCTCGACATCGAGGCCGGTGATTTGGCCGTGGCTGATTGGCCGGGTGACACTATTCGCCCGGCATCTTGGCCGGAATGCCGCGATTTCTTTGTGTTTCTCGCCGGTCCGGACTCGTCATTGCCAACAGAGGCTGCATTTTCGCAGGCGCATTTCGATCATGTCGTCGAGAAATTTGGCGACCCCGCCCAACTCGATCGTTATCAAACCTTTTTCGTGGATTCGATCACGCAACTGTCTCGCCAGTGTTTTGCCTGGTGCAAGACACAGCCTGGCGCGGTCAGCGACCGTACCGGAAAGCCTGACATGCGCAGCGCTTACGGGCTGCTCGGCCAGGAAATGGTCAGTGCCCTGACCCATTTGCAACACGCCCGCGGCAAGAACGTGGTGTTTGTCGCCATCCTCGATGAGCGTTTGGATGACTACAACCGCAAGATATTCGTGCCTCAGATCGAGGGGAGCAAGACCAGCCTGGAACTGCCCGGCATCGTCGACGAGGTAGTGACGCTAGCCGAAATCAAGGCTGATGACGGCAGTATCTATCGCGCCTTCGTCACACACACCGTCAATCCCTACGGCTTCCCAGCCAAGGACCGCAGCGGTCGTCTTGACCTGCTGGAACCTCCACACCTTGGCGATCTGATCACCAAATGTGCCGGTATGCCCACCGCACAGCTCACATCTCAGGAGTAATCACCATGACCAGCAATAACTGGAACGACTTCAATGATGCCGAATCGCAGCAATCCGGCTTCGATCTGATTCCCAAAGGCACCCTCGTCCCTGTGCGCATGACCCTCAAACCTGGTGGATATGACGATCCATCGCAGGGCTGGGGTGGCGGTTATGCCACCGAGTCATTCGAAACCGGCTCCATCTATCTGGCCGCAGAATTCGTGGTCACGGCAGGCGAGCATGCCAAACGCAAGATGTGGAGCAACATCGGCCTGCACTCGAAGAAGGGGCCGACTTGGGGGCAGATGGGGCGCAGCTTCGTTCGCGCCGTGCTCAATAGTGCTCGCAACATCCACCCACAGGACAACACTCCACAGGCCGCTGCCGCACGTCGCATCCAGGGCTTCCACGAACTGGATGGTCTGGAATTCCTGGCCCGCGTAGACATTGAGAAGGACGGCAAGGGTCAGGACCGTAATGTGGTCAAAGTCGCCGTCGAACCCGATCACCCCGACTATGCCAGGTTGAAGGGTGTGCCAGCAAAGACGAATTCCGGCAGTGGCAATTCCGGTGCACCCGCACAGGCACAGGCACAGGCACAGGCACAGGCACAGGCAATGCCAGCGTATCAGTCGTCTACGCCACAACGTGCACCAGGGATGGGTAAACCGTCCTGGGCACAGTGAGGGGGGCCATGAAATGCTGGGTTTGCAAACGACAGGCACGGGGTTTCGGCCACACGGACAGTCGTCACAAGACGGGCGATCCCCGACGTTATCCCGTCGACTGGGTGTTCTGCTCGCAACGCTGCCAGAACGCGTTTCACACGTTGTACGGCAACTGGCTGCGGGTCAAGGAGGGCTACGTCGACATCAAGGAGGTCACCATGATCGATCCGTCTGATGTCGAACTGGCCGCGATGAAGCAATGCCTCAAGTCCTTCGGCGAGGCTGCAGGCGAGATCGGTTTTACGAAGCCGCTGGGCGACTATTCCGAAGCCGAGGCGCTGCAGGTAATCAATGCCATCGTCACCTGCTGGACGGAAGCGATGGTCACACACCACGAACAGAGCAAGTTCCCGCCCGTGCGGGGCTTGCCACCCACGTCCGATCCGCTGGGGCAGCCATTCGCCGATCTGAAGGAAGACCTGCCATGGGAGACGAAGCCATGATCGACTTCAACACCTCATCGAGCATTTCCGGCCAGGTCACGGCTTTGGTCGACGGTGGAATGCAGCAGGCCCACGCCCGCCAGTCCGAGCGCCAGTATCTCGGCGCCTCGCGCCTCGGGGTGGCCTGCGAGCGTGCACTGCAATTCGAATACGCCAAAGCCCCCGTCGACCCCGGGCGCGAGTTCTCCGGACGGATACTGCGTATCTTCGCGCGCGGCCATGTGATGGAGGACTGTATGGTGGCCTGGCTGCGCGATGCCGGGTTCGACCTGCGCACCCGCAAGGCCGATGGTGAACAGTTCGGTTTTTCTGTGGCCGATGGTCGCCTGCAGGGGCATATCGACGGTGTCATTGTCGATGGCCCCGAGGGCTTCGCCTATCCCGCACTCTGGGAAAACAAGTGCCTGGGCATGAAGTCCTGGCGGGAACTGGAGAAAAACCATCTCGCACAGGCCAAGCCTGTGTATGCCGCGCAGGTGGCGACCTACCAAGCCTATCTCGACCTGCACGTGCATCCGGCGCTTTTCACGGCGCTCAATGCCGACACGATGGAGATCTACACCGAGTTCGTACCGTTTGATGCCGCCTTGGCGCAGCGCATGTCGGATCGGGCGGTGAAGGTCATTACGGCCACTGAAGCCGGTGAGCTATTGCCTCGTGCTTTCGTTGACCCGACTCACTTCGAATGCCGCATGTGCGCCTGGCAAGAACGCTGCTGGAGTACCGAATCATGAATGACAACCCGTCAAACAAAGTGAATCACACGGCAATCAACAACGTTCGGCCTGATTGGCATAACGCCAAGCTGGCGCGCGACATCGAGCCCATGATCGATGCCAAACAGGCCTCGGCAGCATTCTGCCTGCCGTACTACTGGTTTGCCGACCAGTCCATGCGCGCCAAGTACCGGATTCCCCACTATGTCATGGGTGGGCTGGTGCGTTATCGCTTGTCTGAGCTGTCGGCATGGGCGGCACGCAGTGGTGCAGTCCAGAACCGTGATAACAAGGATGGGAATCATACCGTGGGGGTGTCGAATGATTGACTTCAACGACACACTTCCGCCCTGTGAGCACAACCGCGATGCAGAACGGGATGAGATTCGTGCCGAATTACTCGCCCGATTGGAATCGGTGCTGTTCACATTATTCCCAGCAGGCAAGAAACGCCGGGGTACGTTCCTGATCGGCGATGTGCTGGGCAGTCCTGGTGACAGTCTTGAGGTCGTGCTCGACGGCGACAAGGCGGGATTATGGACCGATCGTGCCGACAACTCTGGTGGCGACATCTATACGCTGATCGGCGGGCACTTTGGCCTCGACGTACTGCACGATTTCCCGCGCGTGCTGGACACCGCGGTTAACCTTCTCGGTCGTGCCCGGGCCGTGCCCGTGCGTAAGTCCAAGCCGCGAGCCATCCCGGTGGATGAACTGGGTCCAGCCACTGCCAAGTGGGATTACCTCGATGCCGCAGGCAAATTGATCGCGGTCGTGTATCGCTATGACCCACCCGGCGGCAAGAAGGAATTCCGACCTTGGGATGCCAAGCGGCGCAAGATGGCACCGCCCGATCCACGCCCGCTCTACAACCAGCCAGGAATGAAGGATGTCGCACAGGTCGTATTGGTCGAAGGTGAAAAATGTGCGCAGGCGCTGATTGATGCGGGCATTGTGGCCACCACCGCGATGCACGGTGCCAACGCCCCGGTCGAAAAGACCGACTGGTCACCACTAGCCGGCAAGGCTGTCCTCATCTGGCCCGACAAAGACAGACCCGGCTGGGAGTACGCAGATCGTGCAGCACAGGCCTTACTGCTGGCCGGCGCGCAAACCTGTCACATCCTATACCCCCCCGATGATGCACCTGAGAGTTGGGACGCAGCCGATGCAATCCAGGATGGCTTCGATGTCACAGCGTTCATTGCTCATGGCCCTCGTCTACAGATGCATCATCTCGCTGATGACCCTGCGAATGAAGCCTTGAACACCTGTGACAGCGACGAGAGTTGTGTATGGGGCACCGAAGATGCACTGGCGCTGTCCTTTACTCGACGCTACCACCGCGATTGGCGTTATGTTGCGGCTTGGGGCCGTTGGCTGGTCTGGGACGGTCGACGCTGGCGAGCGGAAGACACTTTGGCGGCCACCGACCTGGTCCGGCATGTCTGTCGTCACGCCGCCATCAATGCTAGCAACCCCAAGACTGCAACCAAATTGGCAGCGTCAAGTACGGTCAGCGGGGTCGAGCGACTAGCGCGCGCAGATCGTAGACATGCCGCCACCACCGAAGAATGGGACGCCGACCCATGGCTGCTCAACACTCCCGGCTGCGTGGTCGATCTGAAAACCGGCCGAGAACGTTCACACGAGCGCACTGACCGCATGACCAAGATCACCACAGCCACGCCAGGCGGAGACTGCCCAACCTGGAAAAAATTTCTGGATGAGGCCACCGGTGGTGACAGGGACTTGCAAACCTATTTGCAGCGGATGGTGGGCTATGCCTTGACGGGTTCCACCCGTGAACATGCCTTGTTCTTCCTGTATGGCACCGGTGCAAATGGCAAATCCGTGTTCGTGAATACCTTGGCCACCATCTTCGGTGACTACGCCACCAATGCGCCCATGGATACCTTCATGGAAACGCGCACCGATCGTCATCCAACCGACATGGCGGGATTGCGCGGCGCGCGCTTCGTGGCGGCCATCGAAACGGAACAAGGTCGGCGCTGGGCCGAGTCCAAGGTCAAAAACCTCACGGGTGGCGACAAGATCTCGGCACGCTTCATGCGCCAGGATTTCTTTGAGTTCTTCCCGCAATTCAAGTTATTCGTGGCGGGCAACCACAAACCGGCGATCCGCAACATCGACGAAGCGATGAAGCGACGGCTGCACTTGATCCCATTCACGATCACGGTTCCGGCTGAACGTCGTGACAAACATCTGCAGCAGAAATTGCTGGCCGAGCGCGACGGCATCCTCGCCTGGGCCATACAAGGCTGTCTCGAATGGCGACGTCTGGGCAGGCTCGATCCACCGCAGCAGGTTGTGGATGCCACCGAAGAGTATTTCGAGGCCGAAGACGCGCTGGGGCGATGGTTGGACGAGCGCTGTGATCGGGTGGCCACGGCCAAGTCTTTGACAACTGAACTGTTCAATGACTGGAAACAATGGGCCGACACCACCGGAGAATACGTCGGGACACAACGACGCCTTTCTGACCAGCTCATCACCCGAGGTCTGGAGAAATGGCGCAACGGTGCAGGTATCCGCGGATTTCAAGGCATCTGCCTTAAATCTCCGCCGGCGCCCGCCTACACCCCCTATGCGGACAACTGATCACATGAAAAATCTCGGGTCTGACACAGTCGACACAGTTCTACGTAACTCTCTACACGCGCGCGCCACACGCGCCTCATAGAGGGTTTCGAGAAACTGTGTCGACTGCGTCAGAGCGATACGAAAGGAATGCCGATATGCACATCACTCTTCTATCACTTGACCTGGGCACACACACGGGTTGGGCACTGCTGCACACGGACGGCACCATTACCAGTGGCACGATGCATTTCACGCCACAGCGCTTCGAAGGTGGCGGCATGCGTTTTCTACGTTTCAAGCGCTGGCTCAATGAAATCAAGCAATCGGTCGATGGACTCGATGCGGTGTACTTCGAAGAAGTTCGCCGTCATGCCGGTGTCGATGCCGCTCACGCCTATGGCGGGTTTATGGGACATCTGACCGCATGGTGTGAGCATCACCAGATCCCCTATCAAGGGGTACCGGTGGGCACCATCAAAAAGCACGCCACCGGCCGGGGCAATGCCGGGAAGGAAGACATGATCACGGCAGCTCGCAGCAAAGGTTTTTTGCCAGGCGACGATAACGAAGCCGATGCCTTGGCACTGTTGGATTGGGCCCTCAATCAACAGCAGGAGGATGTCCTATGAAGACGCCAAAATCACAGTACCAGTGTCCGCTGGGCAAAGCACAACCGCAGGCCATGGATGCGGAATTGGTCAAACAGCAAGGCTGGCGGCATCAGCACATCCTGGTGGTCACAGCCGAGGATCCGCGTCTGGATTGGATTGAACGCGAATTCATCCGTCAGATTGGGGAGCGGCTGTACGGAGAGGAGATCAAACATGGCTAACTGGAATCTGGATCTGGTTGCAGAGCGCCTCATTGAGGCCGCTGAAACCGCTCAGCGATTACCCGCGGTTCGAGTGACAGGTTACTTCAATGTTTGGCCGATGCTGGTCCGTGAGCCTTGGGAGGCCATGGGTGAGCCAATGCCTTTTCGGCGGCCGCCACCCTCCCCGCTTGCTATCGAACGTATGCAGGAAGTCATGCGCTGGATGCTGTGGCTGGAAGTCGAGCAACGCCATCTGGTTTGGCTACGCGCGCGGAAAGATCCCTGGAAAGACGTCTGCCGCCGTTATGGCTGTGATCGCACGACGGCATGGCGCTGGTGGTCGAGGGCACTACTGACCATTGTTGAGCAGCTCAATCGTGCCGGTTGACCGGAAAAATGATGCTATAAAGACAGGGTGGATCGGGTAAACGAAATTGGCGACAGAAACCTTCACATGTAGTTCATGTGAAAATTAACCATCGCCAATCGGTAGTTTTACTACGGATTCCATTGAGGGAATTTGCGGAATTTGTTAAATTCTCTCCTGTACCCAGCTGCATGGGTACTGTTCGAATTGTCCAACGGCAAAACGAACCCTCTTCTCCTCCTCCTCGACCCGATCGTGGTTTGCTGAGCAAACTGGTCGGGTGTTTTTTTGCCATTATGCAGACGGTCAGTTTCAGGCACAAGCACATTGTATCCACGTGTGACATCGTGTTGCATCCTACCCACACCCCAAAAAATAGCACCAAGTAGAGTAATACTTCCCACCATTGTCCTCGGTTTGGGCATTTGTCCATTTTGAGACGTTGGGGCCGTGCAACATTTTGTCCGATTCGGGTGTATATTCCTGCTATGCTCACGAGCAACGAGCGAATGAAGGCTGCAGCCCCCTGCGGCCTTTCCTTTTTTGTATGGCTGATCGGCATGCTTGGCAATTTCACGGGTCCTTCCCTGCCCTAAACCAATACGGGTGGGCGCAGCGCAGGGTTTCGCTAGCGTCAGTCCCGAAATCCGGGTTCGCAGTTCGCACCCGGTTCGCACTTATCTTGGAATCTCATGAATCAGCTGCAGATTGAAATGCGCCCGATCGCGGTGCTGCTTCCGTACGTCCGTAATGCGCGCACCCACTCCGAGGCGCAAATCGCCCAGATCGCCGCCAGCATGGTCGAATTTGGCTGGACCAATCCGATCCTGGTCGACGGGAGCAATGGCGTGATCGCGGGCCATGGACGTTTGCTCGCCGCGCGCCAATTGGGTTTCAGCGAAGTGCCGGTGATCGAACTCGCCCATCTCACGCCCAATCAGAAGCGCGCCTATATTCTCGCCGACAACAAATTGGCCGAGAACGCGGGTTGGGATGAGGCACTGCTGCGACTGGAACTCGCTGATCTGAAGTTGGCTGATTTCGATCTCGGCTTGGTTGGTTTTGATCCGGATGAATTGGATGATCTGCTGTCTCCGGCAGACGGCGAACAGGTCGGCTTGACTGATGACGATGCCGTACCGGAGGTCACCGACAATCCCATCAGCCAGCGCGGCGATATTTGGTTGCTGGGCGAACATCGCCTGTTGTGCGGCGATGCCACGGACCCAGCCGATCTGGAATTGCTGATGGCTGGCGAGTTGGCAGACATGGCCTTCACCGATCCGCCCTACAACGTGAACTACGCCAATACGGCCAAAGATAAATTGCGCGGCACCCATCGACCGATCATGAACGATGACCTGGGCGAAAACTTCGCCGGTTTCCTGTCTGCTGCTTGCGCCAACTTACTTAACTTCACCAAGGGTGCGGTTTACATTGCGATGAGTTCGAGCGAACTCGATAACTTGCAGCAAGCCTTCCGCGGGGCCGGAGGTAAATGGTCCACCTTCATCATCTGGGCCAAGAATACATTTACCCTCGGTCGTGCCGATTACCAGCGGCAATATGAACCCATTCTCTACGGCTGGCGCGACGGCACTGATCACTACTGGTGTGGGGCGCGCGACCAAGGCGATGTCTGGTTCGTGAACAAGCCGGTCAAAAACGACTTGCACCCGACCATGAAACCGGTGGAACTGGTTGAGCGTGCGATTCGCAACAGCAGCAAGACGCGCGATATCGTGTTGGATTTGTTTGGCGGCTCAGGTACGACCCTGATCGCGGCAGAAAAAACCAACCGTCGCGCCCGGATGATTGAACTCGATCCGAAGTATGTCGATGTGATCGTGCGACGCTGGCAGGAATACAGCGGTCAGCAAGCTATCTCTCATGCAAATGGACTGGCTTTCGATGCTATTGCTAATAGCCGCGATCAAAACGATGCCAGTCCATCACAGTAATTTTTTGAGTTCCTCAACCGACAAAGGTGGATTTTGCCGGTGCAGCATCGCATGACAGTTTGGACATACAGGTACTAAGTCTTTAACCGGATCCACTTCGTAGGCATCACCGATTTGGCTGATGGGCGTTAGATGGTGGACATGAATGAAGCCTTTACCTAATGCGCCATATTTAACCGCGAAATTGAAACCACACACCTTGCATGTCGTACCGTGGTGATCAATGCAGGCATCCCTGGCCTTTTTATCCCGCTCATACCGGTTGACGTAGATCAGCATTCGAGTGCCTTCGATAAATTCAGCACCATCTTTTGCAGGGATTTCATCGATGAAATCACAGCCAAACTCGGTAGTCTTAGTGTCTGGCGCGAAGGTCCAGTCGATTCTGACCGGCTGCTCAATCTCCCGATGCGGGTGTGGTATGCCGATGCCTGCAAAGGTAAACGGAGACCGATCTTCGTCGCGATAAAACACAAAAACTCGATAATTCGGCGAGATCAGATTTTGGATGGCCTCTTGCCCGAAGTGTGATTGTGTTTTTCCATGCCAGACAAGACGCTCTTCTTCCCAGTGATTGTCATAATCATGACCAGTCCGACCAGGTATGCCAATGCTGCAAAAAATGAAGTAATCCGTATCATGCCGATGATAGCCATTCAGCCAGTCTCCGCCCCGCTGAGCTTCCGGGATCGCCAAAATGTCATAGATATTTTGGCGTGTGTATTGCGCTCCAACCTTGAACATAATGGCATGTATAGGAAACTGAGATGGCACACATGATGCCTGATCCAAATTGATCAGCATATGACCATCTCAATCACGTTTTCAAACAGCATGATAAACCCGGCTACCACCTTCTGATTTGTGCGACACGATCGTGATGCAGAGCTTCTTGCTGATCTGGCTCAAGGTGCCACGCACGGTATGTTTGAGCCAACCGGTGGCCGCGGTCAGCTCGTCGAGCGTGGCGCCTTCTGGGCGCGACAGCAACCGGATGATCTCGGCCTGCTTGGTATTGCTGCGAGTACGTGTCGCGGGCACGGTGGTCGTTTCTGCCGGGAGGGCTGAGACATTTACGCCGATAGCGGCATACCCCTGTGCAGTTAGGCAGAACACGGCATCCGGCGATGCCCAGAAAATCAATCCAGCCTTGCTCATGCTGCCCAGCACCTTGGCACGGGCGCCGCCTCTTACCCCTTCCGGAAACCAATGGAGTTGGCCCTGCGGGTGTTCGGCCGCAGCCATCAATATTGCGGCTTGTGTAGCTGAAATGGTCATAATCATTCTCCTTGAGGAGTTGCTCTGGCATCGTGCCAAGGCATAGTGTTTACTCTGCGAACTCGCCTTCTTTGAAATAAATATCAGTGACTTGCTGCATTAACTTGATGTAACGATCGAGGTCGCCGACATGACTCCAGTTCGCTCTGTCCGGGTCAATTCCGAAACGCGTGTCGCTCATCAGTTTTAGGCGTTGCACCAAGGCATCGAATTCGTTCTCCTTGGCGATAAAAGCTTCGATTGCGGTTTGGTTGGTAGCCATGTTGTGTCTCCTTGATTGCGGGGTGTGACTATATGAACGCTTCATTCCGGAAGATCATCAAGTCATTTCTCCATCATTTCTGCGGGTTTTGAATGGGTATTTCGATCCGGGCCTACGCCCGCGAACGCGGGGTGTCCGATGCCGCGGTACGCAAGGCGATCAAAGCCGGACGGATCACGCCAGAGGCCGATGGCACCATCGATCCCGTACGTGCCAACCGGGAATGGGTGCGCAATACCGATGCGGCACAACAGCGTAGTCAGAACCGACTGGTGCCCAATACCGCCATCACCACCGTGCGTGAAACATTGGGTGATACCCCGCAATCCATGGGTGGCGGCACCACACTGTTGCAAGCTCGCACGGCCAATGAAGTCCTCAAAGCCCAGACCGGTAAAGTGCGGCTGGCCCGACTCAAGGGCGAACTGGTTGATCGATCGCAGGCGCTCGCCCATGTTTTTATGCTGGCGCGGTCAGAGCGTGATGCCTGGCTCAATTGGCCATCACGCGTGTCGGCGCAAATGGCCGCTGAATTACAGGTGGATCCCCATGCGCTGCATGTGACGCTGGAGCGCGCTGTTCATGACCATCTGAATGAAATGGCTGAGATCAAGGCGAGGATTGATTGATGAGGTAACCTAACCGTGATGGCCTACGACGGCGCGCAGGAAATCGAAGCCGCATGGCAGGAAGGATTAAAGCCTGATCCATTACTGACGGTATCAGAATGGGCTGACCGTTATCGCCACCTGTCAGGTAAGTCCGCGTCCGAACCTGGTCGTTGGCGCACCAACCGCACCCCGTATCTCAAAGAAATCATGGATTGTTTATCGCCGACGTCACCTGTCGAGAGAGTGGTGTTCATGAAAGGCGCCCAGGTCGGCGGAACTGAGTGTGGCAATAACTGGATCGGCTATGTCATCCAGTTGGCGCCGGGACCGATGATGGCGGTGTCACCCACCGTCGAGATGGCCAAGCGCAATTCAAAGCAGCGGATCGACCCGCTGATTGATGAGTCGCCAGAACTGTCCGAGCGCATCGCGCCCCCGCGCGCCCGGGATTCTGGCAACACCATTCTGGCCAAGGAGTTTCGGGGGGGCGTGCTGGTCATGACCGGAGCCAACAGCGCGGTTGGCCTACGCTCGATGCCGGTGCGCTATCTATTTCTGGATGAAGTAGATGGTTATCCGCAGGACGTCGACGGCGAAGGTGATGCCATCACACTGGCTGAAGCGCGTACGCGCACGTTCGCGCGGCGCAAAATCTTCATCGTTTCTACGCCCACCATATCGGGTGCTTCGGCGATTGAGCGCGAGTACGAAGCCTCGGATCAACGCCGTTATTTCGTGCCCTGCCCCCATTGTTCACATCGCCAGTGGCTACGTTTCGAGCAACTGCGCTGGGATAAAGATCGGCCGGAAACGGCTGCTTACATCTGCGAATCTTGTAATACCGCGATTGCTGAGCACCATAAAACCTGGATGCTGGAACAGGGACAATGGCAAATAACCGCAAACGAATATGCGGGGAGGACAGCAGGGTTTCACTTGTCTTCGCTCTACAGCCCAGTGGGGTGGCGCAGTTGGCGTGACATTGCCGCAGCATGGGAAGGTGCCGTGAACAAGGAAACCGGTTCTGCATCGGCCATCAAAACCTTCAAGAATACCGAGCTGGGTGAAACCTGGGTTGAAGAAGGCGAAGCACCGGATTGGCAACGATTGGTCGAGCGCCGCGAGGACTACCGGATCAGCTCCGTGCCGTTGGGTGGCTTGTTGCTGGTGGGCGGGGCCGATGTACAGAAGGATCGCATCGAGGTTTCGATCTGGGCCTTTGGTCGCGGCAAGGAAGCTTGGCTGGTCGAACATCGGGTGCTGATGGGCGATACCGCCCGTGATGCCGTATGGCAACGTCTCGGCGAGTTGCTGGCTGAGCGCTGGACACATGTCTTAGGCGCCTTGATGCCACTGGCCCGCTTTGCGCTAGATACCGGCTTTGCCACGCAGGAATCTTATGCCTTTGTCCGGGGATGCCGAGATCCACGGGTGATGGCGATCAAGGGAGTGGCACGCGGTGCGGCACTGCTTGGGACTCCGACGGCAGTCGATATGACCCAAGGCGGCAAGAAACTGCGCCGCGGCATCAAAGTATTCTCAGTGGCGGGCGGCATCGCTAAGCTGGAGCTGTATAACAACCTGCGCAAAACCGCGGATGTCGAAACCGATGGCGTCACAATCCGTTACCCCACCGGTTTCATCCATCTACCGAAGGTAGATGCCGAGTTCATCCAGCAACTCTGCGCCGAGCAACTGATTACCCGCCGTGACCGTAACGGCTTTCCGGTGCGCGAGTGGCAAAAAATGCGTGAACGCAATGAAGCGCTCGACTGTTACGTCTATGCCCGCGCCGCTGCATCGGCGGCAGGACTGGACCGCTTCGAGGAGCGCCATTGGCGTGAACTGGAGCGACAACTGGGCATGGCGTCCTCAGCAGATCCACCGCCCACGATACCGAGTACTAATAATAGCGGTGAGGCCACCCCTAGCGGTGGCCTTGTTGTTTCTGGCACTCGCTCTGCAGGCAGGAGCGTGATCAAGAGCCGTTGGCTGAGCCGATGAGAACCTGATGACGTACACCCTCACCCAACTCGACGCCCTCAAACGCGCCTTGGCCACAGGAGAACGGCGCGTGAGCTTTGGCGACAAGACCGTGGAATACCGTTCCGTCGAAGAACTCCAGGCGGCAATTCGCACAATCGAAGCGGAGTTGGCCCGAGGCCAGGGCAGCCCACTCGCACGGCAAATTCGCATCACCACACGAAAGGCAACCTGATGGGCTGGTTTCGCAAGTTGCGGCGCGAGCTGTTTGGCACGGCACCGACCTATGATGGCATCGGTAGCGGACGCCGGGCACTTGCCTGGCAAGTCGGCAATCCCGGCGCGGTCGCCGCGCTGGCGTACACCCAGAACGAGTTGCGCGCCAAGAGTCGCGATCTGGTACGGCGCAATGCCTGGGCGGCGGCGGGTGTCGAGTCCTTCGTCTCGAACGCCATCGGCACCGGCATCAAGCCGCAGAGCATGCTGGCCGATCAAACTGTGCGCGAGGCCATTCACAGCCTGTGGTGGGATTGGTGCGAGGAAGCCGACGCCGTAGGACTGACCGATTTCTACGGACTGCAGGCCCTGGCCTGTCGCGCCATGCTCGAAGGTGGGGAATGTTTGGTGCGGCTGCGCTATCGCCGCCCTGAGGATGGAATGGCCGTCGGACTGCAATTGCAGTTGCTCGAGCCCGAGCACCTACCGGCCACCCTGAATCATGAATTGGCCTCTGGCAATGTGGTGCGGGCCGGAATCGAATTTGATCGTCTTGGCCGGCGTGTGGCGTATCACCTCTATCGGTCACATCCTGGTGACGGTTCGTTGGCACCGATGTCCGGCACTGGCGGCATCGACACGGTGCGCGTACCAGCCATTGAAGTGATTCACGTGTTTCGGCCCTTGCGACCGGGACAGATTCGCGGCGAACCGTGGCTCGCCCGGGCGCTGGTCAAGCTCAACGAACTCGACCAATACGACGATGCCGAACTCGTGCGCAAGAAAACCGCGGCGATGTTCGCTGGCTTTATCACGCGCCTGTCGCCTGAGGACAATCTGATGGGCGAAGGACTGGCGGACGCCAGCGGTGTGGCATTGGCCGGACTCGAGCCGGGCACGATGCAGATCCTGGAACCTGGGGAAGATGTGAAGTTCAGCCAACCCGCCGACGTCGGGGCGAGCTATGCCGAATTCCTGCGCATGCAGTTTCGGGCGGTGGCTGCGGCGATGGGCATCACCTACGAGATGCTGACCGGAGATCTGACGCAGGTGAACTACTCCTCGATCCGTGCGGGATTGCTGGAATTCCGGCGCCGGTGTGAGGCCATCCAGCATGGCGTGATCGTCCATCAGTTGTGTCGCCCGATTTGGCGTGCCTGGATGGAGCAAGCCGTCCTCGAGGGAACACTGGTGCTGCCCGGTTTCAGCCGTCGTCGCCGTGAGTATCTGTCGGCCAAGTGGATTCCGCAAGGCTGGCAGTGGGTCGATCCCAAGAAAGAATTCGATGCGATGCTGACCGCGATCCGTGCAGGACTCCTGTCACGCTCAGAAGCCATTTCAGCCTTTGGTTATGACGCAGAGGATATCGATCGCGAGATCGCAGCTGACAACCAGCGTGCGGATGAACTCGGTCTGGTCTTCGATTCTGACCCGCGCCACGACCAGCCGATGCAGATGGCGGGTTCTGCCAAGTCGGACGACTCAACCCCTACAAACGCTTGAGGTCGCGATAGAAATTCGCGTGCGGCCCTGCCGCAGTGCGTAGCTCACGGGCGTTTCGATCGCGGCATAAAAACAGTCGTTTCGTCACGGGGCTCGGACAGGGCCACCAGCGACTCGGCGATGAAACCCACCGGCAGATCCGGATTATCCAGCGCCGCACGCCCGATCTTGGCACAGTACTCGATCGGCCCGGCGATCGTGCGGTGCTCGCTCATGGCGTCGCTACGCGCCTGGTCGTAGAGCTTCTGCTCGATGTGAATAGAGGTCAACGTGCTCATTGTGAGCCTCTCTGCGGACAAAGATTTTTACCACTTTCAATTTGCCACAAACGTGGTGAATCAACCAAGGAATATCGACGATGCTGCTTTCCCATCTGGCGTCCCGCATCATCGGGACGCCGCTTCTCATTGCGCGTCCGAAACTCGATGTCATCCTGTCGGTGCTCGGTTCGCGGATCGGTCTGCCCGAAATGGATATGGCACTCCCGATGCCAGCGCCGAAACTTGCGCACGCGTCATCGCCGACGGGTATCGCCGTAATTCCCGTGGTGGGCACCTTGGTCAAACGTGTGATGGGTATCGACGCGGCCTCCGGCTTGATGTCTTACGATGAGATCGGCGCGCGTCTCGACGCTGCGCTGGCCGATCCACAGGTCGCCGGCATCCTGCTCGATATGGATTCGTCCGGGGGTGAAGCGGGTGGCGTGTTCGAACTGGCAGCGCGCATTCGCACCGCCAGCCAGATCAAACCGGTCTGGGCGCATGCCAACGATGCCGCTTATTCCGCTGCCTATGCTATTGCCGCCGCGTGTGAACGCCTGACACTGTCACAGACCGCTGGTGTCGGCTCCATCGGCGTGATTGCGCTGCATGTCAATCAAGCGATCAAGGACGCCAAGGATGGTCTTATTTACACCGCTGTCTACGCTGGCGATCACAAGAACAATTTTTCACCACACGAAGCGCTAACGCCGCAGGCCACCACGGCATTGCAGGCGGAAGTCGACCGGCTCTACACCATCTTCGTCACCCAAGTCGGACACATGCGTGCGCTCGATTCAGAGGCCATTCGTGCCACGGAGGCTGGCGTGTATTTCGGGGAGCATGCCGTGACCGCAGGACTGGCCGATGCGGTGATGCCGTTTGATCAGGTGCTGGCCGAGTTCGCCGATGCGCTGGCCACCAAACGTCGATTGGTTTCCCCACAAGCGACGCAAGCCAGCGCAACGCCTTCTATCCACGCAAACCCGGAGAACCCCATGAATGATCAAGAAGATATCGACGGTATCGATCCTGTAGGTGAAGTGACCGATGTGCCGACTGACATAACGCCCAATGAGGACCCTGCGCATATGAACGACACACCCCAGCTAGACATGGCCGCCAGTACACAGCTCACGCCGTCGGCAAGCAACGGACGCATCGAAGCCCAGGCCATCGCTGAGCTGTGCCTGATTGCCGGCCAGCCACAGCGTACCGTGGAATTTTTGGCTGCTGGTTTGAGCGAAGCACAAGTCCGGCGCGCCCTGCTCGAAGCTCGGGCCGACCAGCCGGAGATCACTTCGCGCATCACGGCTGACACCGGTACCTCCCTGCGCCCGGAAAACAGCCCGGTGGTCGCCGCCGTCAAAAAACTCAACCCCAAGGAGTAAGTCATGCCCACCCTCTTGCAACCTATGAATCTCGGCGACCTATTGCGGTATGAAGCACCGAATTTGTACTCCCGCGACCAAGCCATTGTCGCTACGCCACAAATCCTGTCGTTGGGCACCGTACTGGGGCGCGAAACCGCCACAGCAAAACTCAAGGCCTTTGACCCCACCGCCACCGATGGTTCTGAAATCGCTGTCGGCGTGCTCGGTAACGACATCGACGCCACACTGGCGGATCGCACCGACGGCATCCTGATCGCCCGGCACGCCATCGTGGCACGCGATGCCTTGCTCTGGCCAACCGACATCACGGCACCGCAGCAGGCGGCAGCCATCACCCAATTGGCAACCCTGGGCATTCTGGTCCGCAATACTGCCTGATTCGTTCTAATGATCTACTCACTCCCATTCCAACCCGCTGGCCCAGCGGGTTTTGTCATTTCTGGAGATCTCAAATGCAAAATCCTTTTGCAAACCCCGGCTTTTCGATGGCCAGCCTGACGGCGGCCATTAACCTCATCCCCAACCGCTACGGCCGCCTGGAAGAATTGAACCTCTTTCCTGCGAAGCCCGTACGCACCCGCTCGGTCGTGGTGGAATCACGCAACGGTACGCTGAACCTGTTGCCCAGCCTGCCTCTCGGCAGCCCCGCTACCCAGAACAAACATGACAAACGCCAGTTGTACTCCTTCGTTATCCCGCACATTCCGTTGGAAGACGTGGTGCTGCCCGAAGAAGTCATGGATGTGCGGGCGTTCGGTTCGGAAACCGAGATGGAAACGGTGGCTCAAGTCATGGCCCAACATTTAGAGTCCATGCGTAACAAGCACGCCATTACGCTTGAACACCTGCGTATGGGCGCCTTGAAAGGCGTGATTCTCGATGCCGATGGCAGCGTGCTACACAATCTCTTTGATGTCTTCAAGCTCAATCCGGGCGCGGTTAACTTCCAGCTCAATGTGGAAGCCACCAATGTGCGCAACAAATGCGCAGACGTGATTCGCACCATCACCGAAAACCTGCGCGGCGAATTCATGACTGGAGTACGTTGTCTATGTTCGCCCTCCTTCTTTGCCAAACTGACCGGTCACAGCAAGGTCGAAAAGGCCTTCGAGAATTACGCTCAGGGGTCCATGCTGCGCGACGACGTTCGCAACGGTTTTGCTTTTGGTGGCATCGTTTTTGAAGAGTACGTTGGCAAGGCAAGTTATCTGGATAGTGCGGGCACCAACCAGACTCGGGATTTCATCGCTGACGGGGAAGCCCATGCGTTTCCGCTGGGCACGGTAGATACCTTCGCGACCTATTTTGCGCCGGCCGATTTCAATGAAGCGGTGAATACGCTCGGGCAGCCACTCTATGCCAAACAGGAGCCGCGTAAATTTGATCGCGGCACAGACCTGCATACGCAATCCAATCCGCTGCCGATGTGTCACCGCCCGGGTGTCCTGGTCAAACTGACGACGGCCTGATGGACGTCACGACATTTTACGAGGCTGCCCAACGGTCGGGGTTGCTGACGGCCGTGATCGCCGCTGGAAATAAGGTGTATTGCGCTTTCCGTGCCCCGGACGAAACCGTACTCGACGGCCTGGCCCTGTCGACGGACTACACCCTCCGCTATCCACTGGCGTGGCTCCCTGCCTTGGCACCCGGCCAGTCGGTCGAGGTGGCGGGTCAAACTTTTCAGGTGCGGGAAGTACGCGCGATCGGCGACGGCAGTGAACGGCTAGCGACACTATCGCGCGCCTGAGTTATTTACCTGCCCAGCCGTTACTCAGCATGCGGATGATGCTGGCATTGGCAGCGCGTCGGTCAAACAGTTCAGGGTCGAAGTCATCGTCCCCCAACCACTGCAGCAGGTCTTGCGCTTCTTCGCTGTGTGGATCGTTACGCAAGGTTTCCACCAAATGCAGATAGCCTGGAACGCCCCCCACGTCTTCAGGCGGACAGGCCCGTGCGCCTGCCTCCACCCAGGCTGAACCGCGCGGATCGTCCTCGCAGTCCTCAATGTGCTGCACGGTAATGACATGGTCCCAGCCCTCGCCAAAGTCATAGCGATAGAGCAACTTGTCGCCCTCGGCCAACAGGCGGTTGAGATACATCTTGCGTGAATCCTGTGTGGGGATGTTCCACATCACATCGTCCGGACGCGGGAGCGCATAACGGGTCTCGCGGATTTCGAAGTCGTGCATGTGCACATCGCTCCAACCAAAGGCGGCCTGAATCACATGGTGCAATTTGGCCAGGCTGATGCGCCCGTCCACCACCACGCGGCGCCAGATCAGCGGCTTTAGGTCGGCCGGACACAGGGCAATGTGCAGGGTGTAGAGGCAAGGGGCGCTAAAGCTTGAACGATGTTTCTTACGCGGGGCGACGGCCATGATCGAAATTTCGGGCAATTGAATATGCGCCATTTTACGTACCCGCCCCCTAAAACCAAGGAAATTCCACCCATGAACTCCATTCGCGAACGGATTCTGCGCGAGATCGTTGGCCGCCTCACCCCTGCAGTGGCGCCCTGCCCCTTGCTGCGGCAACCCACGCTACCGGTAACGCGTGACGCCAGCCCGGCCTTGCTGCTCTTCGCTGAAAGCGATCGTATCGACACGCACGTCAATGACCTGGTCGAGCGCACCTTGCTGTTGCGCCTGGTCGTCCTCAGTCGCGGCGAAGCAGCTTTTGATCAGGCAGACCAGATGCTGGTTGTGGCACATGAGGCCTTGTTGGCAGACCCCAATCTCGGCGGTCTGGCCTTGGGCATCAGCGAAGTCGACTGTGAATGGGAGGCCGAAGACGCCGATGCCGGCGCCGTAGCCCTGCCCGCACGCTACGAAATCCGCTACCGCAGCTACGCGCGCGATCTGACGCGCGCCTGATCCCTTCTCATCTCCGTCTCAACTCACTCTTTGGAGTCTGACCATGCCATATTTTTCTGGGCAGGGCCGCGTCTACCTGGGCGCTCGCGACAACAACGGCCAGCCCTTGGGCTTGAGCTACGTCGGCAACGTGCCTGAACTCAAGGTCGCGCTGTCGGTGGAAACCCTGGAACACCAGGAATCCAGCAGCGGCCAACGACTGACCGACCTGCAACTGATCAAAACCAAGAAAGGCGAATTCTCCTGCACGCTGGAAGAACTGATCGCGAGCAATCTGGAGCTGGCGCTGTATGGCACTACCCGCACCCAAACCAGTGGCACGGTGAGCGACGAAGCGCTGCCCAATCCGGTGACGGTCGGCAGCCTCTATCTACTGGCCCGGCAGAATGTTTCAGCCGTGGAAATACGGGATGCGTCGGTCACGCCTAAAACGCTGCCAGCCGAGCAATACAACCTAAATGCCAAGCACGGCTCGCTGCTCATTCAGGATAAAACCAGTGGCGGCCCCTACCTCGAGCCATTCAGCATCGATTATGCCTATGGCGCAGCTCAGACCACCTCACTCTTTACCCAACCGCTGCCGGAGCGTTGGGTGCGGTTCGAAGGCTTGAACACCGCCGACAGCAACCGCGAAGTGGTGATCGACCTGTATCGGGTTGCGATCAATCCCGCCAAGGAGCTGTCATTGATCACCGATGAACTGCTCAAATTCGAATTATCCGGGCAAGTGCTGGCCGACACGCTCAAGCCGGCGCATGGGGAATTGGGTCAGTTTGGTCGCATTGTCTTGTTGTGAGGACTGCCATGAATGACTTTGCTGCATTTCCGCCGCAACCGGTTTCAATCGAAATTGCCGGCGAGGCGCTGGCGATCACCCCGATTCGGGTCGGTGAAGTGCCCGCCTTGCTGGCCGCGATCCAGCCGTTTGCCGATCAACTGGCCAGCGCCGAGCCAGACTGGCTCACCATCCTGAGCCGCCACGGTACTGCGCTACTGCGCACCCTGTCCTTGGCCTCACGACGACCACAAGCGTGGATCGACGACTTGCCACTCGATGCCGCCATTGCCCTGGCCACGACGCTGTTCGAGGTGAATGCCGATTTTTTCGTGGAGCGGGTGATGCCGGCCGTGCAAGCCGCGAGCGAGCGCATCCACGCCTGCCTAGATCAAGTACAACCTGGACCCACGCCCTCCACCGCCTCATCCGCGCCGGCCACCGTTTCTCCGACATCCTGAATTACACATTGGCACAGTTCGAAGCCTTCTTGCACGCCGAGTCGGTGCGGGAAGGCGAATCGCTCGGCCTGCACCTGACCCTCACCGCAGTCGCCAGCCAGGGCGATAAACGGGCCATCGAGCACCTGCTGCGTGAGTTGAATCATGAAACTGAATCTGACCACCGCCGGCCTGTTTGAACCCCAGCAGTTTGCAGCCTGGTCCAGTGCGCACCGACAAGCCATCCATCAGGCCGTGGCACGCGGCATGCAATCCGGCGGGCGCGCGTTACGCGATGCGGCTCGGGGGCAAATGCGCAGTGCCTTTGCAGTGAAACGCAGTGGTTTCGTCTCCTCTCTGCATTCGCGGCTGATCGACAAGAAACCCAATCGCCTGCCGGCGCTGTGGATCGGCAGCAAGATCCCCTGGTTGGGTCTGCACGAAACCGGCGGCACGGTATCGGGCAATCTGCTGATTCCACTGCTGCCGAATCGCATCGGTCCGAAACGTTTCCGGCAAGTGATCGAAGCTTTACTGCGCTCGGGCAATGCCTTCTTCATCCAGAAGCACGGCAAGGTGTTGCTGATAGCGGAGAACCTGCGCGAGAACGCTGCGCCGTTGACTCGGTTCAAACGTGCAGAACGGCAGCGCAGCGGCGTGAAACGGCTGCAGCGCGGCCAGGAAATCCCGATCGCGGTACTGGTCAAGGCGGTGACACTGAAACGCCGGCTCGATTTGCGCGGCACGGTCGAGCGCGGACTACCGCGTCTGGCAGCGGCCATTCAACAGGAACTGGTAAAAATCCATGGCCACTAATCGTGCGCAACTGCTGATTACCGCCGTCGATCAGACCCGAACCGCCTTTGATTCGATCAAGCGCAATCTGGGTGATCTGGGCCATGCCGCCAAGTCGCTCAACGGGCTGCTCGGCGGACTGGGCATCGCTCTGTCTGCGGCCAGCCTCGGCGCCATGGTCAAGACGGCGCTTGATTCAGCCGACAGCTTGAATAAGCTGTCGCAACGGGTCGGTATCACGGTCGAATCGTTATCGACGCTCATGCCGGTCGCCGATCTGGCCGGGGTCTCAGCCGAGAAATTCGAGGCCGGGCTGCGCAAACTGGCCTCGCAAATGCTCGCGGCCAGCAGCGGTTCCGAGGAAGCCACGCGGCGCTTTGCCGCTGTCGGCGTCACCTTCCGCAACCAGGATGGCACGCTGCGCGCCACCGATCAGGTCTTGCTCGATCTGGCCGATCGCTTCAAGGCGATGCCCGATGGCGCGACCAAGACCGCGCTGGCGGTCGAATTGTTCGGTAAATCCGGCGCGGAAATGATCCCGTTCTTAAATCAGGGCCGGGACGGCGTCGCGGCCCTGACCACGGAACTGCAAGCATTAGGCGTGCAGCTTAGCAGTGACACGGCGGCGCAGGCCGAAGTCTTCAATGACACCCTGGCCAAGGTACGATTGGCCGTTTCTGCCATCGCCAACCGCCTTCTCGAAGCCTTCCTGCCGGCCATGAACGAGATGGCCAACGGCATGGTCGAGTCAGCCAAGCAAGGTGGCACGCTGCGCGCGATTCTGGATGGCATCGTACTGGCACTGAAGGTGCTGGCCCTCGGTGCCGCCACGGTCGGTAAAGCTTTCGTCGCCTTGGGTGAGGCCATCGGCGCGGGCATGGCCGCAGCCGTGGAAGCGCTGTCGGGCAATGTCGCCGGGGCCAAAGCCATCATCACCGAACTCAAAGGCAGTTTGATCCAGCGCCTGGATGAACTGGCGGCTTTTCGGGACAGTTTATTTGATCCCAAGCCCGTCACGGTGCGTGCGCCAGGACTCAAAGCAGATCCGGCGTTGCTGGAGCGCTTGCGCGCCCCGGGGCAGCGTCCCAGTGATCCCAGCAGCGGTCATTTGGCATTGGCCAAAGCCCAGGCGGATACGGAACTCACGCTGCTCAAAGATGCCCTGGCCCGCCAGACACGCAACCTGGATCAAGCGCTCGACGATCGGCTCATTTCGCTCAAGGACTTCTATGCGGCTAAAACCTTGCTGGAAACTCAGGCCATTGAGGCCGAGCTTGCCCGCACGCAAGCCCTACTGACGGAACAGCAGCGACTGGCTATGTCGAGGCGCGACGAACCCGTCCGACTCAAGGCTAAAGCCGAGGTCGCCAAGCTCGAGGCAGAGCTCATCGTATTGAATAATAAGCGCGCGGATGTCGAGATGGCGAATGCACGCAAAGCCGCTGACGCAGAACGTGCGCTGCGCGAAGAGTTGGCCCGGGTACGTGACGAACTGGGCGAACTTACTGGTACCGCAACCGCTGCAGACCGCCGCGCGGCGATCGAACGCCAGTATCAACCGCTTTTGGAACGGCTACGTGCCGAAGGCAACTCGCAAGGTGTCGCCACGGTCGGTCAGTTAATCGACGTAAAGGCCGCCAGTGCCGATCTTGCCGCCTTTGAGCGCGACTTCAATGCAGCACTGACCCGCATGCGCACCACCGAGGAGTCGATCAATCTGCAGCGCCAGGCTGGGTTATTGACGGAAACCCAGGCGCGCGAACGCATCGTGCAATTGCACGGGCAGACCGCGACGGCCCTTGATCAGATGCTGCCGCGCATGGCTGCTGTGGCCAGCATCATCGGTCCGGATGCAGTGAATCGGGCGGCTGAATTCGGCAATCAGATCACCAGTCTGAAACAGGTGACCAATGAAGCCGGGCTTGCCTTGCAAGGGGCGGTGCAGAACGGCATGGCCGGGATGTTCAAGGATCTGCTCAGCGGTGCCAAGAGTGCTTCGCAGGCGGTGTCTGAATTCGGCAAAAGCATCCTCAACACTTTTTTGGATCTGATTTCGCGCAAGCTCGCCTCCAAGCTGACCGAGAGCCTGTTCGGTGCGGTGGGCGGCAGTGCTGGCGGCGGCATGGGTGGGCTATTCGGTTCGATTGGCAGCCTGTTTGGGTTACAGCTGGCGGAAGGCGGTTTCGTTTCCGGCCCAGGGACGGCCACCTCGGATTCGATCCCAGCGCGCCTGTCCGACGGCGAATACGTGGTCCGGGCTGCTGCCGTGCGCCAGGTCGGTGTGGCGTTTCTGGAAGGCATCAACCGCCTCGGCCATGGCCCGACGCTACGGCGACTGCCCGCGCTCGCTTTTGCGACCGGAGGCTTGGTCAGTGCCCCCGCCGCGCCGACCGATCCACTGGTCAATCTGAATCTGCGTGTTGCGCCCGAAGCTTTGCACATGACCTTGAGCAACTGGCTCGAAGGCGAATTGGCGCGCATTCACGCCAACCGTTGAGGAAATCCCATGACCATCACGGCTTACCCTGCGGCCCCGCACCCGGATGGTTCGGCCCTGCTCGCCTTCGACGGCCCCGCCAGCGTGCTGGTGCGCTGGTCAATCGTCATCGGACCGGGCCGAATTGTCGCTTTGGCCGGTGCGACCGACCGCCACGGCCGGGCCTGGGCGGTGTATTACCCGCAAGGCGGCAGCGGCACGGTTCAGATCGAGGTGCGCCATGGCACTTGAACTGCTGGCGGGTCCCCATCCAATTATCAATTGCGTCAGCGGGCAGGCCGTCGGTAGTTCATTGAGCGGCATGCCGATCTGGCTCGATGACCAAGGACTGCTGCTGCCGGTCACCAATGAGGGGATCTATTTGGTCCAGCTCGACGGCGCGGCCTATTTGGTCGCGGATGATCGCAGTCTGGTCTATGGGCTCGCGCTGACCGGCGTGGGCGGGCCGTTGAATCGCGGCCATGGCTACGCGATGACCAAGACCTTGATCACCGATCCCGGTGAGTGGGCCGTGGATCCCCTCACGCTGTATCGGGGTGTTCGGCTCAATGCGCAGATCATCACCCCATCACACAACTATGCCCGCCTGCACGATCGTTATCTCTATCCGATTGGCTCACGCCTGGACTGCCGGCCGCTCGACTTCAGCCAGGACTGGCAGCGCGAGACGAGTTTTACCGGACTGTCCAATGGCAACAGCCTGTCCTGGGGGGCCCAGCCGACCCATCTGGTCATCGGCGCAGAAACCGGTCAGTTCGTGCATTACGACTGGCTCACCCAGCGTCAGGTCGGCGCGATCGGCACCATCGGCATGGCCTGCCGCGGACTCTGGTACGCCGCCCGTCACGGCGTCTATCTGTCCTTGCACACCAACGATGGTCAGCATGCGCTGCGCCTCTGGGCCCCGACCGTGCAGCCAACCCAATTGAGCGCGCCGATGTTGCTGGCCCCGCTGCAAGCCGGCCATCGCGTGCAGTGCCAGACCCGCGTGCTCGGTGCCCATCAAGAACCTTGCCCGAATGAAGTGGTGCGCTGGACCGTGGAAGGTCCGGGTGAATTATTGCTCAACGCCACCACGACCGATGCGGAGGGCTGGGCCAGAACCTATTACGATGCGCCCCTGGAGGCCAGTGGCATGACGATCACCCTGCGCGTGGAGGTGGCCTGCTGATGCTGTGCTTAAACTTTTGCAGTGCGGACTTGCCCTATCGCACCATGGCGGAAGTAGCCGGCACCTCGCATCTGTTGCCCAGTGCGCTCTACAACGCCGACTTGCTGGGCGAGGACGGCTTTGAATGCCTGGATCGCATCGATGGTCTCTACCACAGCGCCACCGATGGTGAACTGATCGATTCCGGCACGCTGGTGATCACCGGCTGGACCCGTCAGCGCTGGTGGCCAGGCTGGGCGCGCTGGCGGTGGACGTTCGATGCCGAGAGTGGCCAGTTTTTAGGACGCGATGCGGCCCCCGGTGGTTATTACGCTCAAGACGTACGCCAAGGCTGTGGCGGCGAGTTGTGGCTGCAATTGATCACTGGCCCCCTGCAGCGCCTCGGGCCGAATGCGCAACCCACCGGCGAAACCCTCCAGCCTGAAACCTTTGGCGTGATCAGTTTCGGCGCGGTCTTGATCGACTTGGCGCAAGATTGGTTGATCGCCACGGTCAACAGCAACCGGTCCTTGCAGGTCTACCGACTTTCCAGCGGCGCGTGGTCGCATACGATCAGTCTGCCGTTCCGCCCCGTCGATCTGTGCTACGAGGGCGGTAGCCGCGCCTATGTTCTGACCGAATCGCGCCAGTTGTTCTTGCTCGACTATGCCAACGGCCGCATTTATGGCGCGTTCAAACTCGGCCCAGGCCCGGCGTTGTGGTTGGGCTCGACCCGCATCGCCTGGGATCCGCGCTATCGTCGCCTACTACTGGTCGAACCGCCGGCCGCACGCGGCTTTGCCTATACCACCAGCATCCAGGGTTACGCCTTGCGTCCGGTCGCTACGCATTTGTGTGCGCCGCTGCCGCTGCGGCGCCTGCGCGCTGGCCAGCCCACGCCCGTGCTGGTCAAAGCCATCGGCGATCGCGGCGAAGGACTGAGCGGCACGGTCCAGTTCCAGGCCAGCAGCCAACTCGCGCTGTCGCAACAGACCCTCAGTCTCGATGGTCGCGGAGAAGCGATCATCCACATCACCGGGCTGGCCGAAGGCCACGAAACCATCCACCTCACGCTGGAGACCCCATGCCTGTCCTGAGTGCATCAAGCCAATTTGTGATCGGCGCGGGCAGTCCTGCCAGCGAAACGCTGAGCCTGAGCATTTTGCCGCCGGCCGAGGCCACACCTGGACGCGGCCGCTTATGCCACCCCACCTTGGGGACGCTCGATTATGCCCAAGCCCCGGATGAATGGAGCGGGTTGGATCAGGATGTGCTGCAACCGCCGATCTGGTCGAGCAGCAAGACCCTGGCCGGTCAGGTGCATACGCTGTGGCGCGGCACGCTGCGCGATGGGGTCGTCATAGAACGCTGGCGCGGTGAAGGTGGACTGGCCATGCCGATGAGTCAATTACGCCTGCTGCTGGCCTTCTGGCAAAACCCACCAGATCCGGCCCTCGGCTACTGCCAGTGGTGGCCGAGCTACGCCAGCCCCTTGGGATTTAACGTGGTGATCAGCGCTTTGCAGGTCGGCAGTGGCGAGGGCATCACGCTCGACTACTTGAGCCGTCAAGGCTGGGTCGCGGCGCCAGTGGCGCTGACCTTGCGCGTGATCGATCGCTGCTGATTGCCATGGACACCCGTTTTAGCGCGCCCACCTTGGATAGCGTGCGCGAATTCACGCTGGGCCTCTACCCCTTGAGTACCACGCTGGCGGCAGTCACCACCGATGCGGCGCCTGCTCCGTTTGACCTGAGCCCTTATGTCGCCAGCGCCCAACAACGTCCCGGCGAAGTAACGCTCACGCTGCACTGGCACCATCAGTTAGATGGCGTGACGATGCCCCAAGCCGGCCAGATTCTGGCCCTGTGGCGTGCAGACTTGCTGGCGTGGGTGGGGCTGATTGCCTCACTCAGTGACTACCGCCTGGCGCCGGGTGAGCATCGTCTCACCCTCACGGCCCGTTCCCGCGATGCGCTGCCGGCTTGGCGCTCGAGTCGTCGCGTGACCGATCTGTATTCGCTCGGCACCCGCCTCGATCAGATCGCCACCGATGTGGCACGCAACGTCGGGCTGGAGGAACACGAGATTCTGCTGCCGGCGCTCGACTACGCCATCCCGCACAGTAATCTGCAACTGGCCGATCTCACCGCCTGGGACATGCTCGAAACGCTACTGCTGCCAGCCGGTTTCTCACCCTTTATCGATGGTTTGGGGCGGCTGCGCGCCCGCGCGCGCGACTTGACCCGTCCGGCCGATGTCATCTTGCAGTCTGAGCAGATCCTGGCCATCACCGGGGCCCGTGCGCAATCTGCGACGACTGCGGTGCGATTGCGATGGCTCGATCCACAATTGACTGAAGTCGCACAGCAGGATCAGTCCTTGGCCAGTGCCAACATTACCGCGGGATTTTTTCAGGTACAGCAGAAGCAGGAGGTGTACTGGTCGCAAGACCGTACCCAGCGCGCCAAGGAAGCACGGCTGGTGATCAAGCAAAGCGCCAACAGCGGCATCCTGCCGGTGTGCTCGGAAGATTTTCGTCAGACCGCGCATACCGGCGGGGTGATCGAACTGGAAACGGCGGTGTGGGTGCCGGGGCTGGTCGGCACGTTTATGTTGGTCAAAGCAGCCGGGGCCATCCCGGATATCGCCCCGCCGTTTGGTGGGCCCACCAGCCCTGTCGGCAAGATGGTGCATGCCGCGCTGGAATTGTCGGTGATGCTGACGTTGGCCTCGATCGGGACCGGGGCGTACGAGGTTTGGGGCATCCCTTATGACTACGTGCATGGCCGTAACACCACCGAAGCCGTCGATGCCCAAGCGCTGCCCTGGCGCGAAGCAATTGACGAACTCGAGAGCGATCTGATTTTGCATGACGATCATGCCCGTGCGATGGTGGCACGCGAGTTGGCCTATCGCGTGCGTGCCGCGAGCAGCTACGGGGTGAGCATCGTCGATGACCCGCGCCTTGAACCCGGCGATATCGTCGCCTTGCCCGATGGTACGCGTTTGTATGTGACCGGCTACCAACGCGACTGTTCACCTGGGTCGCCGGCCGTGCTGGCATTGGAAGGATTTCAGGTATGAGTTTTTTGACGGCGATTACCCAGGCGCAGATTACCGCGGCCCAGACCGAGCTCGACGGCAAGGTGCTGACCCGGCCGGCTTTGCTCGTTACCGACGGCAGCGCCCTGATCTATGCCGTGGATGTCGACATCGGCCAGGCCAATGCCATCCTCAAGAATGTACCCCTGGCACGCGCCAACCATGAACTGATGTATGCCGAGCCCGGCAATGCCTGTCGCCTGCGGCGCACGACCAATGGTCGCTTCGAAGTGGTGGGGTTTTCCAAGGAAATGCCCGGACGCTATGAGCGCTTCACCCTGAATCTGGCCACGCTGCAGTTTGGGGCGATTCAACAACTTGGCATCGAAGCGCGGCCGCTCACATATGGGGAACTGGCGACGCTCGGGCGTTATGGTGCCACGCCGTATGGTGCGACGGGGCTGTTTCAAGGTGGGCAATTGCGGGAGATCCGGACATGAGCCTGAGTTTGTCGCGCTTTGCCGCGGGCGATACCAATTACATCGCCAAGCACAATGCCAATGCTGCCGCACTGGAAGCTGAACTGGGAGCCCTGCGCAGTCTGCTGGGATCGAGTTTCGGCGGCGCGATTTCGATCGGAGCTGCCCTGCAAGCCTTGCTGGGTAATGCCGTAGCGGTAATCGGTGCCGATTCCTATCGTGCCAGCGGCAGCGGTACCGTGCTCACTTTGACGCCAGGATGGTGTTGGCGGCCGTCGCTCGGACTGGTGTTGGCCAGCACAGCCACGGTCACGCTCAGTTTCAGTGGTCAACCGGCGGGCACCTATTATTTGCAGGTCGACAGCAATGGTGCGCCGCTACGCAGCACCAGTGCCAGCGAAGCGCTGTATCGCATCGTTTGGAGTGGCAGCAGTTTTACTAGCCTGACGCGACTAGCCACCGTGATCTGGGGTGCGGCTGATCAACTGGCCGCGCAGACCAGTTCTGCGCTGGGGCAAAGTTTTGAAGGGCTGGATGCACGCCTGGAAGTCGGAGAAACGCTCGCTCAAGCCGGTGCCTTGGCCCGCAGCGCGCAGACTGGCCGGACCGTGAAGTCGGTGGCCGGCGGCCTCAACGTGACCCTGACCGCGACCGAGGCCAATGCCGCACTGTTGAGTTTGACCGGCACCTTGACCGCCCCGATTGCGGTCAGCGTACCCACCGCCGGGCCGCGGGTGTGGCTGGTCGAGAATGCCACCAGCGGCGGTCGTGAATTGACGCTCAAGACCACCTCCGGCAATGGCCTCAAATTGCCACCCGGTCTGACCTTCGTTTACCACGATGGCAACCAGTTGCTCTCGGTCGGCGCCCGCCCCTATCGCCCGGCCGTGCTGACCTTGACCTACGCAGCGAATTTGGTCGCGGATTTTGCCCAAGCCGACAGCATCCGTCTCACCCTTGGTGGCCATCCGGTCATTGCCCTCACCGGAGCGGCCGATGGGCAGCGCTGCATTCTGGAACTGACCCAAGACGCGGTGGGCGGCCGATTGGCCAGCTTCGGGCCTGAAGTGCATTTGGGCAGTGATCTGGCCGCCATCGATCTGTCTGTCACGCCCGGTAGCACCGACCGGCTGGGATTTATCTATTGCGCAGCACGTGCCCGCTACGATCTGGTCGCCCTTGCCCGAGGATTCTGAATATGGCCCTGATTTTTATGGATGGTTTCGACCATTACGGTTTCAACGATATCCCGCGCAAGTGGACTGCACGCGATTCGACGTCCAACTATGCCAACGATATTCGCTCCACCAGTGGTCGCCGCGGTGGCGGTGCATTTATGGTGGGCTCCAACGGTGGTATTTATAAAAACATTCCAGCCCGTTCCACCTTGATTCTCGGGGTGGCCATCAATGCGCCGACAATGCCGGATACCGGCGGTGGCCAGCCTTTGTTTGAACTGCGCGATGGCGCCACCCAGCAGCTGTATGTATTTCTGGATACGACCGCCAAGTTACGCGTATTGCGTGGTGGTGGCACGTTGCTGGGGATCAGTGATGTGCCATTGCCCCTCGGCAGTTGGCAGTACCTCGAATTCAAAGCCACGATCGACAACAGCCTGGGCAGTTATGAGTTGCGCGTTAATGGCGTTACCTGGCTTAGCGCCAGCGGCGTCGATACCCAGAACACCAGCAATGCCTTCGCCAATTACGTCTGTCTCGGCATCACGGGATCCAATGATGCCAATGTCTATTACGACGATTTTTACCTGTGCGATACCAGTGGCACGAGCAACACGGATTTCCTTGGCGATATCCGCATCGATACGCTCTACCCCACCGGCCCCGGCAGTTATCAGGACTGGACCCCTTCGACCGGGACCGACCATGCCGTCCTGGTCGATGAAACCTCACCGAACACGGCAGATTATTTAAGTGGCATCACGCCTGGACAAAAGGAAACCCTGAGCCTGGCTGACTTGCCGGTCAATGGTTCGGTGCTGGGCGTGCAGTTGAATAACTATGTCGCCAAGGCGGATGCCGGGCTGGCTAAGGTCCAGAATCTGCTGCGCTCTGGCGAGAACGAAGTCACGGGGCCGGTCGTCGCACTGTCGACCAGCTATGTCTACAGTGTGTCCCTGCACGAAACCGATCCGGCCACCGGCTTGCCCTGGACCACGACAGGCGTCAATGCGCTCGAAGCCGGCATCGTGGTAAGCGAGTAGCCGAGTCATGGCCAGCCCATTTCTGCTGGACAGTTTTAGTGCTGCCAGCGATACCGCGCTTGCCGCGCATCTGCCCGAAACTGGCTCCAGTTGGACAGCGTATGGCACACCGTATACCGCCACCTCGACCGTACTCGCCATCGAAGGTCGCGTCACCGGTAGTTCCAGCACCGTCAGTGCGCTGTATACCAACGCGGTCATTCCTGATTCCGCCGATTATGTCCTTGATGCCGTGGTGCGTTTCAGCAGTTCCTCCGGCAAACGCATTGGCCTGGCCGCCCGCTACAGCAGCAGCGGCAGTGAGTCGGGCTATCTCGCCTTTTACGATGGCACGTATTGGTTACTGCGCCGGGTGGTCAATGGCGTGGCTACCGATCTGGCTAGCATCCAGCTCAGTCACAGCCTCAATGTTGATATTGCCCTGCGTTTCGAGGTGTTTGGCAGCCTGCTCAGCCTCACGGTGGCCGGTACGCCCCGGCTGCAGGTCAATGACAGCAGTCTCTCGGCTCCGGGTCGGGTGGGTGTACTGCTTCGATCAGGCGGCCGTATCGACCAGCTCAGCGCCAGCTTGCTGGAACCCCAACCCGCGCGCCTGGCGCAGTTGCCGTTGGAAGTTCTGACTGCGCCCCAGCCGGCAGCCCGATTGGGGCAACTGGCGCTAGAAGTGCTGACGCTGCCGCGTGCCCCGGTTCGGACCAGCCAATTGGCGCTGGAGGCCCTCAGCCTGCCCAACCCGCCCCGACGCGATCTGGCACAGGTGGCCGTGGAAGTGTTGTGGCGCGACCCTCGCCTGGTGGGCCTGGTGACAGTCAGCCTGCAGCCTCAGGCCCAGCTTGATCTGGGCTTGCGCCTGAACGGCGAGGTAACGCTCCAGCACCAGTCTCGGGCCGAGTTGGATTGCGGCACATCCTTGCCCATGACCAGCTGCATCAATGCAGTGCAACTGCAAGGACGCCTCACCCTCCCGCTGCGCTTGCGCGCAGAAGCAAAGCCACAGTTGCGTGGCACAGCCCACCTGCAACAAGGCGAAGAGTTGGGTACCCAGGCACGCTTGCTCGGCCTGCTGCGGGGACGCTTGGCCGGGTCGGTATCGAACACGGCCGCCTTTTTACTGCTGTTTTAACGTCTGCGAGGCACGCATGAGCTTCAGTAACCCTATCGAAGAAAGTATTGGCACCCATCTACTGCGCAGTGGCAGTTGGCTCAAACCCACCTCGCTGTATCTGGCCCTGCTGACCGCGGATCCGGGTGAAACTGGGCAATTAACCGAAGTCGCCGGTGGGAGTTACACCCGTGTCCCAGCGGGCCCCAATGATGCTGTTTGGAATCTGCCGAACGCGGGCAATGGTCAGTTTACCAATGCGGTGGAGTTTGTTTTTACCGCGCCGACGGCAGATTGGGGGCGTGTCACCCATTTTGCGTTGCTTGATGCCGCAAGTGGCGGGCTGATGCTGGCCTATGCGCCCATGTCGGTGCCGCGTGACATCTATGGCAATGATCCGGCGCCGCTGTTTGCCATCGGCGATCTGAAATTGACCTTCACCGGAGGGTTTAGCGCCTGGCTGGCAGAACAGGTTGGTAGCCATTTGCTGCGCAGCGGCAGCTGGGAGAAACCCGCCAACCTCTACCTTGGCCTGCAACACAGTGATGGCAGTGAGGTCAGCGCCAGCAACTACAGCCGCTTGGCGGTGGGCCCTGCCGATGCGATGTGGACAGCACCACAGGAGGGCGATGGCACGTTTGCCAATCAATCCGTCCTGGTCTGGCCCAGCCCGGACAGTGATTGGGGCAGCGTGAGTGCAGCCGTGTTGTGGGATGCGGCCAGTGGCGGCAATGCCCTGCTTACCCTCCCCCTCCCCGCATCCAAAGCCCTATTGGCTGGGGCGTTGGCGCCAAATTTCCCGAGCGGTGGGCTGAGCCTTACCTTTGATTAGCCGTACCGTCGGCCATAACCCGATCACGATGCAAGCCACCCGCGCGGTGGTTTTTTTACGTCTGTGTCCCAGGAAGGAGATGTCATGGAAACACCCACGACACGGAATGGCTGGATCGCCATGCCGGAAGCAGATTTTGAGGCGCTGCTGGATCAAGCGGCCGAACGCGGCGCGCGGGCAGCCCTGTCGACGGTCGGCCTGGAAAACGGTCATGCCGCGCGCGATGTACGCGAATTACGTGATCTGCTCGATGCTTACCGACTGGCGCGCCGCACCGCCTGGCAAACCGTGATTCGTCTGTTAACTACGGGACTGCTACTGGCCTTGATCGCCGGGGCCGTCGTCAAGCTGGATCTGTTTGGAGGTGGGCAATGATCGAGACGCTATTGGGCGGCCTGATGGGCGGTGCTTTCCGGCTCGCCCCTGAAATCCTCAAGTGGCTCGATCGCAAGGGCGAACGTGGTCACGAACTGGCGATGCAGGACAAGGCGCTGGAGTTCGAGAAACTGCGCGGCGCACAGCGTATGGCCGAGATCAGCGCCAACGCCGATGCGGCGTGGAATACCGGTGCACTCGATGCCCTGCGGGAGTCGGTCATGGCACAAGGCCGATCTTCTGGGGTGAAATGGGCCGATGCGCTGTCGATCAGCGTGCGGCCGGTCATCACCTACTGGTTTATGGCCTTGTACTGCGTCGCCAAGACGGCTGCGTTCGCAGCGGCGGTCACTGCCGGTGCTGGCTGGGGTGTGGCCATCCCGCACGCCTGGACGGAAGCCGATCAGGCGCTGTGGGCAGGAGTGCTCAATTTTTGGTTCCTCGGGCGCGTGTTCGACCGGGTGCGGCCATGATCGAGGTGCCTCAAGCAGCAATCGAGCTGGCCAAGCGCTTCGAAGGATTCGAGCGCAAGGTGAAGCGCGGAATCGAGATCACAGCCGTCCCCTACATCTGCCCGGCAGGCTTTTGGACGATTGGGTACGGCCACCTGTGCGACCCGAAACATCCGCCGATCACGGAGGCCGAAGCCGAGGCCTACTTGGCGCGCGATCTGCAAACAGCACTGGTAGCGACGCTGCGCTACTGCCCGGTGCTGGCCACAGAGCCAGCAGGACGACTCGCAGCTATCGTGGATTTCACGTTCAACCTTGGTGCGGGGCGGTTGCAGGCGTCCACACTGCGGCGGCGGGTCAACCAACGCGATTGGGATGCGGTCAGTCAGGAATTGCGCCGGTGGGTTTATGGCGGAGGGAGGGTGCAGCCTGGTCTAGTCACGCGTAGGAAAGCCGAGATCACACTAATGCTTTCATGCTAGTCGGGAAGGCCAGTTTGATTGACCATCTGACACGCTGCTTGTATAAAGAACGATTGTCAAGCCCATCTGGGCTTCTTCTGTTCAAGCTCGGGATCATATGGCCAAGAAAAAACCAAAATATGGCGACGCAACATTTTTGGAATATGCGCAAAAAATAGTCAACCACCCAAATTATGCCGACATGCCCGACACGATTGGCGAGCGCGGCGAAATTCAGTGGGAAGCTCCATCAAATCGAAAATCCGGAAAATTCAAAGACACCCATCACAAACGGCGCGAGTGGTGGCGGCTAAAAGCACTTTCCATCGGAATTGATCCGAATACCGATAGCACGTGGATTAGCAAAACTGCAAAAGCAATTCACCCTTTTGGGGTGAAGCCCTGTAAGACTTGCGGAAAAGAGCTTCAGATCGCGTACGCATATCCGAATGAGCACCTATTTGCCAGGATTCGCAAGCTACCCTACATAGACGATACGTTTGAGCTATCTGAAGTGGAGCACGTCTGTGATCTCTTAGCGCGTCTAGATGAGCGCTTTGGGTCAAAATTGTACGATGATCTTCCAAAGCTCTTCGCAACAACATCTATTAACATCCCACCTCTGGCAAAGACGTTTGATGCTTGGGAGAAATTCTTACGGGAAATGTACATCCCACAAGAGCCACGAATGCTCAGCCCTGGTGCGATGTCAAACCCTCCTGACCGGCTCGACGGATTCCACTCATTTAACCGCTGCTGTCGCGCTACAGCTGATACAGGCCGGTCCAAGGAAAATTTAAAGTCGTATGTAACTGATAGGCGGGTTTTTGAATATTGGGTGGATGGGGATTGGGTTGCTGCAGATCGCCTGATGGGTCAAGTGAGATCCAACCCAATTTTCGAGCAAGAAAATTGCTTTAATGCGGTGCAAGGCGGCGTTCATCCCAAGCCATGTCAAGCTGATCACATCGGTCCGATATCACTCGGATTCACGCATCGCCCACAATTTCAACTTCTGTGCAAAACCTGCAACAGCGGAAAAAACAATCGTATGTACGCCAGTGATGTGAGATTGCTGATTGGCGTCGAGGCGACTGGAGAGAGTGTCATCTCGTGGTTTGCCAAAGAGATCTGGGATCGCCGAAAGAATTCTGTTGGCGATGCTGAAACGGCGCTTCGCCTCAGCAAACTACTTCGGGACAACCGCCATACATATATGTCCCTCCTGAAAGAACTCTTGGATCGTGGTTATTACACATTCCTCGCTAGCCTTTTGCATCTGGAAGCAGCGGATTTCGACCCTGAATTCGTTGGATTAAGTGCTATTAATCACCTCACGCATTTTAATTCCATAACAAGAAATCCACGAACCACAAAGTACGCGACCGAGCAGAAAGCTAGGCGGATTCGCATCGCATTCACATCTCTAATCGACTACCACAGAAAGGAGAATCGAAGCGCATTTGTTATCTCAAACGAACGCTCCGAAGCGGAGTTCTCGGCAGGGTTTGCAGAGTTAGAGAGGCTGAAACCCCTAACAAACGATCTCGATAAAAAAATTGCCGAAATCGTGGGTGAATCCAAGGTGTCCGAGGCGGATCTTCGGGCGTTGGCAAACTCACTCCCCGAGATTCTTTCAGCTAACAAAGCTGCATTTGCGGCGGTTCGAGAACATTTCGCACAAGGTATGCATGAGGTTGGCAAGGAACTAGACAGCATGTGGGGAGCCGACCGTTATGTGCGGTCGGCTCTTGGCGAAGTTATCGAGTGACCTTCTCCAAATATTGCGCGGCTGAAATTTCGCCGCGCATTAGTGCCTGATATGGCGTGGTGGACTCGTGGCGATAACCAAGGTCACCGCCATCCTGTCCGGGCTGAAGGGCGGGCAGATCGTCTAGCGCTTCCTTTACCGACGGTGGCTGCGGCAAATCGCAAATCAAGTCTCTTGCAGACAGAGTCGAAATCATTTGCGGGGGAGACTCAGGAACTTTTCCAGTGTTATCACCAACGATGATCACTCTGCTGCGCCGCTGTGGAATTGCATAATTTTCGGAGTGTAGTTTCCACACAATAAGTCTCTTCGCATGCTTCGACAATTCGTCTTTAACCATTTCGAAGACGCGCCCGCCCTCCATGTTGAGTAGGCCTGTGACGTTTTCAAATACAAAAACATCGGGCTTAAGTGCTGCAAGCAGCCCGCAGTAATCTCTAAAGAGCCAGTTTCTCTCGTCCTCCATAGAGCGTTTGTTACCTGCGGTCGAAAATCCTTGACATGGCGGACCTCCAAGAACACAAAGAGGCAAATCTTTATTTCTTGCCCCCTTCGCCGCCTGCAGAATCTGCTTTTTAACGCTGTCATCTGTGATGTCCCCCACTACAATGTTCGAGTGAACATTCGTTCGATAAGTTTCGGCGAAACTCGCCTCTAACTCATTTCCGACAAGCGTTTTCCATCCTGCCCATCCAAATCCTAAGCCGAGTCCGCCAGCACCAGCAAAAAGGTCTACGGCTTGTCCGACGATGTTCAAATGCCGAGCGATCTGAAATGCCAGCAAGGGAGGGACGGCATTTCCAATTTGCGTAGTGACCGACCCTTTGTTGCCTTTGAAGATAAAGTTGTCAGGAAAGGATTGCAGTCGAGCGGCCTCTCTATGAGAAAGGGTTCTATGCTGTTCGTTGCTGTAATCGTAGTGGATATGGCACCCATTTCCAGGCCTAGTGAAATAGGTGTTGATCGTGTACGAAGGCCTATCCGGGTGCAATCGTCCATAGTATGTTGATCGGCTTCCTTCTCCTTTGGCGAAACTGATTCTGATGTTCTTTATTCGCTCGGAAGGAATGTCCTCAGGGATATCTTTCCAGTTCCCTCCGGGTGGAACGGAACGACAGATGCGCAAATCAAGCTCACTAAGTGTCGCGGCGTAATGATTTTCAATGCGTATCACTTCATTTTTTGATTTCTGCTGGCGAACTGCCATTGTTCTTTTAATCTCCGAAACGTCATTGGGGGAGTGCTCTTCGAGCATTGTCAATAAGTCCAAATAGACGTCATCGGGCAAGCCATACCAGCTCGCCACCTCAACATCTATCTCGGCGGAATAGGACTCGGAGGGTTCTCGTAGCTGTTTCTCGACCAGTTTTGATACTCGTTCTACATGCGTTCTGGATGATAGATCTGGCACCCTTATCCGTCGAATTGCGCCTACTGATAAGTGATTTGTGCTGATTGATGCCCGCACTTGCGCTTCAAATATGACTGAGTTAAATACGCCAAGGACAGCAAGCAACGCTTCATAGGGCATTCGCTTTGGTATAAGGACATTGAGTGAGTTCCCTGTCACTACACCAGGAGGAATGATTGTCGCTATTACTCGACGAGCTGAGCTTTGTCTTGCAACGTCTCTCCAAACTAGGCGATGCAAATCGGAAGATGATGGAGGTGTGATCGTCCCTTTCAAAAATGCCGCTTCGCCACCGACCGGAGAGTAGCGAGTGATCTGCCTACCTTTGGCAAATCGATAACTACCCGTGTCCGATAGCTTGCTCGCAATCCCTGTTTCGTCTAGCTCCCGCCCCAATTTGAAAAGGATATCCGCTCCGGTTTCGTAGTCACCTAGCTTTGGCAGATCAGCGAGAAAAGGCATCGCTCTTGCGATTTCTGGAGAGCTACTAAACCCAATCGCATAGTGATTTTCTTCTAGAGAAGAAATCGATATTTCCAAGACGGGTGGCTGCGCCTCCTGCTCTTTCTCAAAGTGCTGTATCACCTCGAGTGACCTTTTATCTTTTTGCCCTATGCTCCTGTGGCCAACAAAATATACTGCTGACTGGTCAACTCCTTCAAAAAGCCTTGCTTCTGCAGGATAGTGATGAACTGCATCTACGGTATTTTGTGAAAATAACCAAGAACGCAAAGGTGCAGAAATTTGATCACCGAGAATAGTGGCGGGCGCAACAATCGCAAAGTATCCTCCCGGCGCGATCAACCGCACAGAAGCTTCGATGCCGCAACGAGCCAAGTTGGCACCCCAACCAGAAAACTTCCTAGTTGGCTTGGAGTATGGATAAGCCTTTTCGAGTCGAAATACTTTCTCTTTTAAGAGTGAAACGTATGCGTCTTTGTCTTCTTGCTCAAGCTCGGCTAGCTCTCTGCTATCGGGCTTAATCGTTTCCCAGGGTGGGTTTGTTACACAGATATCAAAGGACTGCTGATTTTTTAACGCATGCTCGAATGAATCAATTGTTTGTGCATCTATGCGTGCGACAGAGATATCAAGGGTTTCAATTTTCTGTGAGATTGCTTTTTGGGCGGTTTTGATCGCCGATTGGTCGCAATCCCAGGCGGCGATTTGAAGAGATTTCGACGGAATTTTTCCTTGTTCGTACAGAGCGTCAATGAGCCAGCACAGCAGTCTTCCATCACCACAAAACGGGTCAATAATCTTTAGGCTTTCAGACATCTCAAGGCGTTTGGCGACATCAATCGCCATTGCCTTTCCAATTCTGGCATGCGTATAGAACCTGCCAGTTAATCGCTGCTCCAGGCTTTTTCCAACTTTGTATGTAGTTTCCACTCCCGAGGTGGCTTCAAGGAGCTGATTTAAATTCGAAGCAAACATTTTCATGCCTACAGTGTGTTCTTCGTCTGATCAGCCGACTTGACGTCGGAAGTCAAATCTAGAGGCATTTGTGCCGTGGTTTTCATGTAGTTTTGCGCTTCACGCAAGAACCAGTCCTTCAGGGTCATACCTTCCCGTGCAAGGGTTGAGTAGAGCTGTCTTTTGACCTCGGGCTCAACCTCGATGACGATCCTGCCGCTGCTGCCGATGCTCATAGGGAACTCGTGACAATGTAATGTGATGGATGTTACATTACATCAAGAGGAGGCGGAAGCCAAGGCCAATCTTGGCTGTTGCTGGTGATGGAGCTTGGCAACCAACGCTTGGGAAGTGCATCGGTCAGCGCTTTCTGTCCATGAACGTCAATTGAGGATGCTATGGCCCGTTATTCAGAACACGACACAACCAAGATCTACCAAGCGGCTGATGCATTCCGGACCAACTGCCTACTGAGCGACGGCTCGCTACTGTTCGCCGACGCTTCCGTTTGGCGGCCTGACGTTCTGGATCGCATCCACAAGGCCTTCGTTGCAACTCCTGACGAAGGCGACCGCACGTTCATCGACAAGTTCAGAGATCAGGTGGGCAAGGCCGGGCAGGATGTGTCACGCCTTGCAGCAGAGATCTTGAGCGTGTACTTCCTGTTCCCATCCAGTGTCGGTGGCGTGCGCAAGCGGCAGGTTGTGAACGAGGTGCTCGGCTGGGGCGGTGACAGCCTGCCGGAATCACACCCTGTGTCAGCAGCCTTCGCCAACGGGATCGGCAGTGGCGGCCAGGGCTACAACACCCGTCGTCCCTTCGAGATCGCCTTTCTGATCGAGCTCGCCATCGCATGGAAGAAGTTACCGAAGGATCAACAGGCACAGGTGGCCGCCGATCCGTGGCTCTTTCAAGAGATCGTGGACAGCATTGAGGATGCAGAGTCGAAGCAGCTCCGGCACATGCTTCTTCATCTCCTGTTCCCCGAGCACTTCGAGCGCATAGCAAGTGGCAATCACAAGCGCAGAGTCATCAAGGCTTTCTCGGGACTGGTCACTGCCGAATCAGAGGATGATGACCGGGCGATCTTGGCCATTCGCCAGGAGCTCGAAAAGCTGCTTCCCAACCAGGAGCTGGACTTTTACTGGTCGCCGCTTGTCGAGGCTTGGTACGACGACAGCGAGGGCGCATCTGAAGGCGCGCCGCTGGAGATCATCCAGCACAAGAAGCAGATCGTCCTCTATGGACCGCCGGGTACTGGCAAGACTTTCCGCGCCAAGAAGCTGGCTGAGCGTGTCATCCGATCTGCGGCACTGAGCCAAATGGGCCCGGCTCGCTACTTCCAGTCGCAATCTGCTATCGAATCCGCGATCCGCGACAACGTGCATCGACTGCAGCTGCACCCGGCCTACAGCTACGAGGACTTCATTCGCGCACTCCACATTTCGAATGGCGGTGGCACGGAATATCGATCTGGCTACCTTCCAAAGCTGATTGAGGACATCGAGCAGAAGCCACGCGCTGAACGTCTGCCGCACATCCTGATCCTGGATGAAATGAATCGGACGGACCTGAGTCGGATGCTCGGCGAGTGCTTTTCCTTGCTTGAGGATCGCAATCAGACGATTGAGCTTCCGGCACGCAATGGTGACGGGGCGGCAATGAAGCTGCGCATCCCCGACGATCTGTACGTGATCGGCACCATGAACCTGATCGACCAGTCCATCGAGCAGATCGACTTCGCGCTGCGCCGCCGTTTCTTGTGGCTACTTTGCCCGTTTGACGCCGAGGCTCTAGTGGGGGCCGCGGAATCCAAGTGGCAGGATCTGAAATCGGGCCTGGAGTGGGGTCGCATCGAACCGGACGTCCGCAAATTGGCTGCAGCAGCGGCGGCGTTGAACAGGCAGATCCACGACAGCCCGCTGCTTGGCTCACAGTACGAGATCGGGCACACCTACCTGCTAGATGCGGTCGTGTTTCTGCGCAATTTCCTCGGTGCTCGACCTACACGCAAGCAGAACTACCTTTGGAACAAGAAGGGTGAAGCGCTGGAGCCCGTCGTGCAGGTGTGGAATCTGTCCCTTCGCCCATTGCTCGAGCAGTATCTCGCCGGACTGGACGCGACCGCGCGCAACACTGAGCTCGACCGGCTATCCAAGGTTCTGCTCAAGCCGTCGGTGGCCGAGTGAAACTAGTCGCGCGTGACTGCTCGCCGCTCGTCCCGCAACCGACAGCGGCAGAGGTTAACTGGCTCCGTAAGCTCGTAACAAATGTCCGAGCATCGGATCTTGTCGTTCCCATCTCGGGCGAGAGGGATGAGGACGAGCCCATCGTCTACTGTGCATGGGACGGCACTTGGTGGGCAGGCCGGTACGTCGGCTCGATTTCCTTCGAGGGGCACAGCCTGACCATTGAGCCACGTTTTGGCCTGGCCGCGCTTCGGAATTGGCTTTTTGAAGCAACGTCGGTCGTGTTGACCGACGCGCCCGGAAAACTCCGGGAGGACGAATCGTTCATTGCCCAACTTCTCGCGTCCGTTTGGGCCCATGGCTTCGTCGAGGCGGCTCGGCATGGGCTGCCTGCGCTTCGCCGCGAAGTGGCGACGAAAGGCGCGACGGTTAGGGGGCGGCTTGATGTCCCAGCGTCACTGCGCTTGATCGCTACTGGCGGTGGGCAGGTTGTTTCCATCCGTTCAGAGAGAACGCTAGATCACGCAGCATCTGACGCCATCGTTGCTGCCTACGAAGTTCTGCGACGGTGGCTTGGGGTGCCGGACGAAAAATGGCTACCGAAACGTGCCAAGGAACTCCTTCCCCATCTGCTGGCTGTCACCGGGGCGCGACCACGCGTGCCGACGAAGGCTGAACTGGATCGGATTCGCTACACGCCGATAACCGCAGGCTTTGCGCCTATCGCTGAGTTGTCGCGGCAGATTGCAAACCGAAGGGGGCTGGCCGCCGATATTGATGCCAGCGCGGAAACGAAGGGTGTGTTGCTTGACGTCGCCGAGCTGTGGGAAATGTACGTCCTCAGCATCCTGCGCAAGGCCGCTGCACCACTTACCGTGACTCATGGAACCCGAGACAAGTCAGCCACCAAGAAGCTTCTCCACAGCGATGTGTCAGGCCAAGGCTTGGGCACATTGATACCCGACGCCATCCTGCTCTCAGGGGCCACCATCAGGGGAGTGGTTGACGCCAAGTACAAGTCCCTTCATCCGTCTGCCAGCTCACCAAATGGGCCGCAGCGCGACGACCTGTACCAGATGGCCGCCTATCTGGGACGCTTTCAAGCTCCTGCAGGATTGTTGACCTGGGGACTCTTGGCATATCCCTTCGACCCATCCAAACCCGATATGCCCCACGCAGAGCAGAACAGCCCGTGGAGCCTTGATGGTGGTAAGAAGATCAGCTTTGTCACATTGCCTCACAACCCTGCCGAAGCGATGGCAAAGTTACGGACCTTGGTCACCTAGATACCCAAGCTTGCCATTTGATCGGCCCAAATCTTAGTCTGCACAGGCTGTTTTCCAACCGAATATCTGCCGATTCCACAGCATACTTTGACAGCATCCGGATCACAGAGTAGATTGAAACTGTGCCGATTTGATAGAGCAGCTTGCGGGCACGTAAAACATACAGCTAAAGCGAAGATGGAAACCCGTCATGCGCGATAAGCTGTGGCGGGTTTTCTTATTCCTGCTCGTCGTGAATTTAGCCCTACTTGCGCACGACGTTAAACAAGGCCGCTAAACGGGGCACTCTGGAAAAGGAGTGACATCATGTCTCACGTCAGCAATCCCAATACCCTCCCCCTCCAAGCCGGATTCGATTTTGGTGCCGAACAGCCTACGTGTTCCCGGGCTTGGTCATCTTTCACCGACGCACTGTCAGCCACTTTGGCGGGACTGAAGGAAGACCAATTCCTGATTTTGTCAGTCAAGCACCACAATCGGTTTGTCCAGTTTTCGGCACAAGGCGCTTTCGGTTTACGGATGGAGGCAATCAGTAATACGTATTTGCCACCGCAGGAGCAGCTCGATGAGAAGCAGATCGCTCACCTGCTCAACTTAGGCTGGCACGCTCCGACCGGAGATAGTGAAACCGCTACGCCAGAACAGGATCCTGATGGCTCTCCCAACTTCTTCCTGGACATGGCAGCACCCGTCGCCTTTGGCCGCGCGGCACAGATGACAGTGCAAACCTTTGTTGAGATTTTCCAGATTCCCCATCCGGGTTATCTGGAGTACCTGGCTTTTGATGATGAAGGCACAAGCATTGCCCTCCCTGCCCTCGGTTTCAAGCAAGTGCAAGATGAGCCGTCACAGGATGAACTCAGAATGCTGTTGAAAAACACGCTCTGCGAAATCACCCATGTTCCCGACTTAAAATTCGATGCGGAGGGGGATGCCGCCATTCGCTATGGCAGCATCGTTGCCTTCGTCCGGCTGAATGCCAATCCCAATCCGCCGACGGTTCGTATCTACTCCCCGATCGTGCGCCATGTGGAATGCAGCCCTGATCTGCTGGGCTGTCTGAATGCCATCCATGAAGATGAACCCTTTGTTCGCTTTGTTCACCATAACGGCGCCATTTGGTGCTTTACCGAAATCTCTGCCTCGCCCTATGTGACCGAGCATGTTGCCCGTGCTTTCACTCACTTCTGCCAGGTAGCCGATGATGTGGACGGCCTGCTCAAGGAACAGTTTGGCGGGGAAACGGCATTTGCCGATGAGATGCCGAATGTGACGAAGCACTGAGATACCAGGCCCATTCAGAACGGAGCATTTCATCATGACTTATATGTTTGATAAGCCCAACCCTGGAGAGTCTCTGCGCGACTATCTGATTCGTCACAAGGCCCACCCTTCTTGCCCTGACCGCCGAGCGGCGGAGCCTGAGGAAGAAAATGACATGACCCAAGCGGTACTGGAAAAGGGTTTTGTTATCCAGAAGCGGAAGGAGGAAAAGACATGACACCCTCCTTCCGTGACACGCTGTACGGGATCGCGGTCGCCGACGCCATTGGCAATCCGCTGGAATTCAAGGATCACGTGACCCTACTGGATTTCCAGCATGCCGTGACCCAGCCAGTGCTGCGCATCTCCGACGATACCCAGATGACCCTGTTCTGTGCAGAAGCGTTGCTAACAGCTATACAAGCCCACGGCGAAGTGACGGAGCAGGATCTGGAAGCTGGTTATCGCCGCTGGTATCAGACACAGATCTCCCGCACGCCGCAGGGCGAGGGGCTGTTGCAGTTTCAGTCTCTGTATTCGGTGGAAGCCCCCGGCAAAACTTGTATGAGATCCCTTGCAGCCTTGGTTGCTGGCATGAAAGTGCACAATGACTCCAAGGGTAATGGCACGGTGATGCGGGCCGCGCCGTTTGCCTTTGTCGCCCAGAGCTTCAGCCTCCCGGATGAATGGGCGTTGACCATGGCAGCGACCGATGCCCGCGTCACCCATCTGCATCCGAACGCTGCCGGGGCATCAACGCAGTTAACCGCGATTTACCTGCAGTTGCTCAACGGGCAGGAATGCCTTCCCGCCATCCATCAAGCAGTGAAAGCTATGCGCGGCAAAGTGCCAGAAGAAATCACCCAATCCTGCTTCTATGCCTTGGAGGGAAACGCTGCACTGAACGCCATGCGGGGCTGGATTGCCGAAGAAGCGCTGGCCTTGGCGATTCGTGCGCTCTTGGCCGGAACGGATTATCTGAGCGTGATTCGAGAAGCCTGCTGCTTCGGGGTGGACTGCGACAGTGACAGCATTGCCGGGATTGCAGGTGGATTAGCTGCCACAAGAGGCTGGCTACCTCCCGCCGACTTGATTGCCAAGCTCAACGCTCTCGATGCCATCAAACATGTGGGAGGCCAATTAGAGTTTGGGCGAGAACATTGATCCCCGGGCAAGACAAAGAAAAGCGATCGTCTTCCGGAGTGCACAGCGATGGCAAGTCATGGAAACGCGCAAGGTCTACTCATTCGGATCAACATCCACCCAGTCAGTGCGTACATCGCCACCGTCGACTCGATAATATTCTTCCCGATCCACTTGGCGCATCGGGACCTCGCGATCGTCACACCAATCTTCCGCTTCTGGCAGAGGAGTGACTGCGACCATCTGCGGTCGCATGGGCAAAGTACCATGACCCAGCAGTCGGGAAATCACGATCTCCCGAACATACTGTGACAACTTGATCTCCGCATGGTCTGCGAGCATTTGCAGTTCCGTTCGCATGCGCGACGGAATCCAGAGCTTTATCGGCATGATGTTTTTGCCAAGCTCTGGCACCCAGTAGGTGTCGATCCGCTTTTTTCCAGGGGGCGAGGCCGGGTGACTTCTTGAAAACAAGACATGGTGATCGCGGAACAATGACGGGTCTGTATTGCACATCAGTTGGAAGGCATACACACCATAGCAGTGCTGAGCAAAAAACTGCCGCAACGCTTCACTGACTGAATTTCCATTGAGCGCAGCTAGGTCTTCCAATGCTTCCTTGGCGGGCTCTGGCAGCCAGAACTTCAGGGAAATGTCGTGCGTTGCCAGATCGCTAAAGTCGCCCAATCCCTCCAGTAGTTCTGAAAACCTCAAGGCGTGCCGTGCCTGGGGGGCTGTCTGTTCAGATGCGTCAACAGTCTTTGATCGGAGAAAAAAGGGCCACATCACCGTTCTCGAAAAAATTAGGGGAATTTTCGGAATAAGCATGCCACAGGCGTACTGTGTAATCCAGAAGCAAGGTTCAGGTGTGTGATGCATCGCGGCCAGAAAAATGGTGATGGCAGAAAGTTAGCGGATGCCAGCAACAACTGCAGCCTTTGCGACGAAGGAGAGATAAACCATGATGAGGTAGCCTGAATTCCGTAGACACGCCTGTTTGGTAAAATCTGAACCAACAGGAGTGCGAAATGAGCAAGAGAGT
>NZ_JBVVOL010000013.1:0-80912 GCF_055810895.1 Formivibrio sp. oc-25
TACCGTTCCTGATCCTGCTGCTCATCGCCCTGCTCATCATGACCTTCTTCCCACAAACCATCCTCTGGCTACCTCAGTCCATGGGGTATGCTACGGCCGGCTGAAAGTACTGAACGATTGCAGACTATAATTTTTCCAGGGCAATCGTTTGGGAAATAGCAACATGTTCAAATACTTTCGCAGTTCTCTAGTGGTAACAGCCATCGGTCTGGGCTTGGCGCTCTGGATCGGTGGCTGGCCGGGGATGTGGATCGCGTTCAACCTTGCCATGCTGGAAACCAGCCTCAGTTTCGATAATGCCGTCGTCAATGCTGCGGTATTGAAAGATTGGGATGACAAATGGCGCTCACGCTATCTTGTCTGGGGCATGCTGGTGGCAGTATTTGGCATGCGCTTGTTATTCCCTTTGGTGATTGTGGGCGTACTGGCCCATCTGTGGCCATTGCCCGGCCCACTTTCACTGCTCGAATGGCTTCAAAGTGGACACTGGTCGTCCGCTGATGTCATGTCCATGGCCATCAACCAGCCGGAGCACTACTCCAGTATTCTGCAATCAGCGCATATCGAAGTGGTTGCATTTGGCGGAACATTCTTGCTGATGGTGTTCTGGCACTTTTTTATCGATTACGAAAAAAATGAACACTGGTTTGCACCGGTTGAAGAATTGCTCAGCAAACTGGGCAAGCTGGATATGGCATCGATTTTGCTGACCTTGACCACCTTGTTGACCCTGGCGTCCTTCATGTCCGCCAGTCATGCTCATCGTTTTCTGGTTGCAGGGTTGTGGAGCATTGTTGTCTATATCATCGTGGATGGCTTGGGAGCCATCATGGGAGACAGTAATCCCGCCGCCAAAATTGGCTGGAGTGGCTTTATCTACGTCGAAATGCGCGATGCATCGTTCTCATTCGATGGCGTACTCGGTGCCTTTGCCCTGACCAAGGATATCTTTCTGATTTCGATCGGCTTGGGAATAGGTGCAATGTTTGTACGCAGCTTCACCCTGTATCTGGTCAACAAGGGAACCCTTTCAACACTGCGCTATCTGGAACATGGCGCTTTTTGGGCCATTGGCGCACTGGCCATGATCATGTTGCTGTCAGCCCAGATTCATATCCCGGAAGTGGTAACCGGCGGATTGGCTGCCGTTCTGATCATTGCGGCGGCTGTGCACTCATGGTGGCTGAACGGCAAGGATTCCCATCCCAAGATCCAGGATACCTGCGCATGAATACTTATCTACCCCAGGGTAATGCATGAACCAATACACCCGCCTGACCATCGACGACATCGCCAAGCTGGCAGGTGTTTCCCGCACCACGGCCAGCATGGTGCTCAACGGCCGTGCCGAAGAATTTCGCATTTCGGCCAAGACCAAACAGCGCGTACTCGATATTGCGGAAGAACACCATTTTCTGCCCTCGCACTCCGCGCGCACATTGCGCTCGGGATGCAGCAATACGCTGGGACTGGTGGTACCGGAACTGACCAACTTTGCCCATGCCAGCCTGGCGCAGGCGATGGAACCGTTATGCCATAAAGCTGGTTATCAGTTGCTAGTGGTATCGAGCGATGAAGATCCGGAACTGGAAAAGAAAGGCATCGAACACCTGGTCGCGCGCCAGGTCGATGGCTTGATGATTGTGCCATGCAGCATCGATGCCGAAGCCTATGCCTACTGGAATGCACGCCTGCCAGTGGTACTGGTCGACCGTCGCGTGCCGGATTCCGCCCTGCCCTTTGTGGTGACAGACGCCCAGCACGCTGTTACCACCCTGATGCTGGATGCCTTGTCAGGGCAAGCCAGGGAAGCCTACTACTTTGGCGGGCAGCCCAATCTTTCGCCAAGCATCGACCGGCTGGCAGGCTTTCGTGCCGCCTTGAATCAGGCCGGATTGCAGGAGCAGCCGGGCTGGGTGCGCGCACGCGATTACCGGCGCAGCAGCGGCCATGCACTGATGCGCGAGTGTTACGAGCAACTGGGTCGCTATCCGCAGGTGCTGTTTACCGGCTCGATCACGCTGCTCGAAGGTGCTTTATCGTTCATCAGCGAAAACCGCCATTTCTCGATCGCGCCACAGCGCATCATTACCTTTGATGATCACAACCTGCTGGATTGCCTGCCGCTGGCGATCGACGCCATCCAGCAGGACAGTGACGCACTGGCAGCGGCCAGCATTGCCTCATTGCTGGCGATCATCGCGCGACAACAGCCGGAAAATGTGTGGGTGCCGGCCAAACTGCACTGGCGTACACGCTAAGAGCCTGTTCACGATCTTTTCACCGCAGCGTTCTGGGCAGTGCCGGATAGAGGCCAAGGCACAAACCGTGCCGTGGTACGTGTACCACAAGCGGTTTGTAACGCCGGCGGCTGCCGGCAATGCCCGGAACCCGCCGGGCCAGGCAGGAAAATGGCCATCCACTGCGTTGAACGCCTTGGAAATAACCCGTTATTGCCAGCGTCGTTCGCCTTGTGGCCAGCCCTTTTCCTATCTGGCGCTGCGGTGAAAAGATCGTGAACAGGCTCTAGGCTCTGTTGACATTTGATTAATTTTTACGCGGCTGGGGTATTTTGCTCCAGTACAAGGCATTTCCCAGGCCGCGGTACGGGTACCGCAAGTGGGAAATAACGCCGTAATGGAGCAAAAGACCCAGCCGCCCGAAGGGCAAGTCCGCCAATTTTGCCGGATGCTTTGTCGCCAATGCTCGCAATACACCAGTATTGCTTGCGCTTGGCTTCTCGCCCCGGCAAGTTGGCGGGCTTGCGTAAAAAACAATCAAACGTCAACAGAGCCTAAGAACCTCCACCCTCAATGCTCCGTGAGCCGGACACCCATCTCTTCCGGTGATGTCACGGTGCGCACCGACTGATACAGCGCTTCGGCCTGCGGGTAGGTCTGACGCAGGTAGTTCAGCCATTGCTTGGCCCGGCCGCAGTGATATTTCGGCAGCGTATGCTGCGTGACCAATACCCAGAAATCCCCGAGCAAGGGCTGCAGTGCTTGCCAGGGCAAGCCGGCCTCATCGTTGTCATGCCTGATGATATTGGCCAGACCGGGGTTGGCCACCATGCCCCGGCCAAGCATGACATCTTCCACCCCGCTGATTTCCCGGCAGCGCCGGTAGTCGTCCAATGTCCAGATTTCACCATTGGCAATGACTGGAATGCTCACGGCATCCTGAATGCGCCCGATCCATTCCCAGTGCACAGGCGGCTTGTAGCCTTCGACCTTTGTTCTGGCATGTACCACCAACTCCTGCGCCCCACCAGCCTGCATGGCGCGTGCGCAATCCAGCGCCAGGCTTTTATCTTCGTAGCCAAGCCGCATCTTGGCGGTCAGCGGCATGTTTGCCGGCATGGCGGCACGCACGGCGGTCACCAGTTCGCGGATACGCTCCGGCTCGCGCAGCAGGATCGAGCCACCACCATGGCGATTCACCGTCTTGGCAGGGCAACCGAAGTTCAGATCAATGCCGGTCGGCTTGAGCGCAGCCAGCCGTGCCGCATTCAGTGCCATGAAATGTGGATCGGAACCCAGCAACTGCACGCGCACCGGAACACCAGCCCCGGTGTGACTGGCTGTATCGAGTTCCGGCACGATGCGCTGGAAGGTTCGGTTGGGCAACACCGAGCCCGATACGCGCACAAATTCGGACACGCACAGGTCGATGCCGCCGACGCGGGTCAGGATATCGCGCAGCACGCAGTCAAGCAGACCTTCCATCGGTGCCAGCAGAATTCTCATGGCTGCTCCTGCCGTGACAGCGGCGGATACTTGACGGCATTGAGCCCGATCTTGCGCAACGCTGCCTGCTCCAGATCCACGCCCATCACATCGGTCATGCGAACCAGGTAGAGCAGGATGTCGGCCATCTCTTCCGATACGGCAGTGAGTTTGTCCGGGCATTGTTTCAATGCCACGGATTCCTCTGCGGTAAGCCACTGAAAATGCTCGACCAGCTCGGCCATTTCCACTGACATGGCCATCGCCAGGTTCTTGGGCGTGTGGTAACGCTCCCAATCGCGCTCACGGGAAAATTCGCGAAGTTTTTCAATCAGGCCAGCCAGATCCATGTAATCCATTCCAGAAAAGACAAACCCCGGCGAAAAACCGGGGTCTGGATTTTACCGGAGAATGTTACAGGGCATTGAGTGCATCCGTCGCCGGCACATATTCGTAACCCAATTGCTTGGCCACGGCTTCGAAAGTGACCTTGCCCTTGCAGACATTCAAACCATTCTTGAGGTGGCCGTCTTCGAGCAGTGCCCGCTTCACGCCCTTGTTGGCAATCGCCAGCGCGTAGGCCAGCGTGGCATTGGTCAGAGCCTGCGTGGACGTGCGTGCCACACCACCCGGCATGTTGGCGACGCAATAATGGGTGATGCCATCGACCACATAGGTCGGTTCCTGATGCGTGGTGGCATGCGAGGTCTCGAAACACCCCCCCTGATCGATGGCCACATCGACCAGCACCGATCCCGGCTTCATCAGCTTGAGCATGTCGCGTGTCACCAGCTTGGGTGCTGCGGCACCCGGAATCAGCACGGCGCCAATCACGGCATCGGCTAGCTTGATCTCGCTTTCCACCGCATCGCGCGTGGAATACAGCGTTTTGACACGTCCGCCGAACAGGTTGTCGATCTCTGCCAGGCGCGGCAACGATTTGTCGAGAATGGTGACATCCGCCCCCAGGCCGGCGGCCATGCGCGCGGCATTGATCCCGACAACACCACCACCGACTACGGTGACATGGCCTGGAGCTACACCCGGCACCCCGCCAAGCAACACACCGGAGCCACCCTGCGATTTTTCCAGCGCACGCGCGGCCGCCTGGATTGCCATGCGGCCCGCCACTTCCGACATCGGTGCCAGCAAGGGCAGACCGCCGCGATTGTCGGTAACCGTTTCGTAAGCAACGCAAACCGCGCCGGATTCGACCAGCCCGCGCGCCTGTTCGGGATCGGGTGCCAGATGCAGATACGTAAACAGGATCTGGCCGGGGCGCAGTTGCTTGTATTCGACTGGCTGCGGTTCCTTGACCTTGATCACCATCTCGGCCTTGGCAAAGATTTCCGCAGCGGTATCAACCAGTTGCGCGCCAGCGTTTGCATATTGCTCATCGCTGAAACCAATCGCCGCACCTGCCTGTTTTTCGATCATGACCTGATGGCCATGCGCCACCAATTCGCGCACGCCGGCCGGGGTCAGGCCAACGCGGTATTCATGATTTTTGATTTCCTTGGGAGTTCCAACCAGCATGTTATTGCTCCATTTGCAGATATGTTTGAAATCCACCGTGCCATCGGGGTAACCGAGTATTTATTGGATGCACCACCACAGCGGATAATTCAGTATATGGATAACTTTTCAGTGAAAGTAACCAATGTAATATGCAAATTTAGTGGCTTTCACTACCACAGACACCATTCCACTCACGAAAGAGCGAAATGATCACGCTGGACAAAACCGACCGCAAAATCCTCTCCATCTTGCAGCGCGAAGCCCGCATTTCCATGACCGATCTGGCCGCCCGAGTCGGCCTATCACCCACGCCAGTCAATGAACGGGTCAAGCGCCTAGAACGTGAACGGGTCATCACCGGTTACCATGCCCACTTGAACCAGCACATGCTGGGGCTGAATATCCTGGTTTTTGTCGAACTGCGCTTGTCGAAAAAATCGGGCGAGATCTTTGAATCGGTCAAGCGCGAGCTTGCGCTGGTGCCCGAAGTGCTGGAATGCCATCTAGTCGCGGGCGAGTTCGACTACCTGATCAAGGCACGAATCCCCAATATGCAGGATTACCGTGGGCTGCTTGGGCGCATCCTGCTCAAGCTGCCGATGGCGGTTGAATCACGCAGCTATGTGGTGATGGAGGAAGTGAAGGAGAGTCATATCATCGATGTTTGAACCAAATCGATTCAGGCATTCCATCTGACAGGAATAATACCGACCGTCGTGACACCATCGCCCAGCCAGACTTCACCATCCTGAATCGTGCACTGCAGGCGCATGGTTCGCTGCGCAAGGCTGGCCAATTCCTTGACCGATTCCGGCGCGATGCTGACCACCTGCAGATTATCAAAGCGTGCCGCCTTGCCCTTGATCTGATCCCACCATATTTCCGCCGGACGCCCGCTGTAGCAATACACCAGCACCTTGGCCGATTTGGCACAAATCTGTCGCAGGCGCTTTTCATCCGGCTGGCCGAGTTCGATCCACAAGTCAATGGCATCGGTCAGATCCTTTTGCCAGATATCAGGCTCATCCGTATCGCACAAGCCCTTGGTAAACGTGAGTGTCTCGCTTGCGTTGAGGGCAAAAGCGAGCAGCCGCACCATCATGCGCTCATCGTTTTCTGATGGATGACGGGCAATGGTCAGGGCATGGTCAGCGTAGTAATTGCGGTCCATGTCGGCGATCTGCAGATCTGCCTTGAAGATGGTTGCTTTGAGTGCCATGAAAATCCAGAAAGAAGGAAGCCTTGATCAGGCAGCTTCGTTTTTTAGTCGGGATTCGCGATACATGCGAACCATGGTGGACAAGTTAACTGCGGCCACCACGGCTTCCAGCGCGGTGCCGCCGATCGAACCTGCGATCAGATTGTTTGCCAGCCAGAGCAGGGTGCCGCACAAGAGCACGAAGCGCATGCGGATACCCTGCAACCGGAACAGGCCCAGCGTGGCAATGCTGGATGCGATCAGCGGCAGGGCATCGGCCGGTTGCTTCACGAACAGGATGCCAAAACCGATATTCACCAACACGATCATCCACGCCAGCCAGAGCGAGCGCGTGTACATCGAGATGATGGAACGACTGGCTGAGACCAGCGTACTGGCGACAGCAGTCGGATTGCCAAGCAAGTAGAAATGCACGGCATAAGCGATGCACTCCGCTGTCATCCACAGCTTGAAATGGCGATCGCTCATCTGCAGGAATGAACCGACGCCGAGCACAAAAGCCAGATAGCCGATGATTTGTGCCAGAGACAGAAATTCGAGCATGCTGTTCATGCCCTGCCCTGCAGGCTGAAATCAAGGCAGATCATTGCAGTTGCTCCAGCGATTCCGTCAGCTCCAGCCATTCCATTTCAAGCGTTTCGAGGCGCTGTTTGACCTCGGCTTCCTGCTGCAAGGTCGTCTGCAGACGCGTCTTGTTTTCCGGCGCATAGATTGATTCATCGGCCAGACTCGCCGTCAGGCGTTGATGCTGTTCGTGCAGGATGACCAGTTCCTTGTCGATTTTCGCCAGTTTTTGCTCAAGCGGCTTGCGCTGGCTGGACAGGCGCTGGCGCGCTTCGGCTTCCTGGCGTTTCTGCGCCTTGCGATCGACCACATCCTCCGAGGCATTCAGTCGCGGTACGTCCGTCGCGCGGACTTCCTGACTGTAACGCGTGTAATCATCCAGATCGCCATCAAACGGCCGTACCGTGCCTTTTTCGATCAGCCAAAAATCATCGACCGTGCTGCGCAGCAAATGACGATCATGCGAAACCACGATCAGCGCGCCTTCATAATCCTGCATCGCCAGCGTCAGCGCCTGGCGCATCTCGATATCCAGATGGTTGGTCGGCTCATCCAGCAGCAAAAGATTGGGCTTCTGCCAGATCAGTATCGCCAGCGCCAGGCGTGCCTTTTCGCCACCGGAAAATGGCCCTACCGGGCTCGATGCCATATCACCGCGAAAATCAAAGCCGCCCAGGTAATCGCGCAGCTCCTGTTCACGGGTAAGCGGATCAATTTTCTGCATGTGCCAGAGCGGACTTTCCTCGGCCCGCAAGTGATCGAGCTGGTGTTGGGCAAAATAGCCGATACGCAAACCTTTGCCTTCGGTACAGATACCGTTCAGCAGCGGATTTTCACCGGAAAGCGCCTTGATCAGCGTGGACTTGCCCGCACCGTTCACGCCCAGCAAACCCAGCCGCGCACCGCGCTCGACACTGAAGTTGAGCCTGCTCAACACCGGTTTGGCCGGATCGTAGCCGGCCTGGCCGTCTTCCACGCGCAGCAGCGGATTCGGGCTGGATTCTGGTTCGCGGAAGGTAAAGGTAAACGGCGAATCGACGTGCGCGGCGGCGATGCGCTCCATGCGCTCGAGCGCCTTGACCCGGCTCTGTGCCTGGCGCGCCTTGCTTGCCTTGGCCTTGAAGCGGGTAATGAAAGATTCCAGATGCGCGATCTCGCGTTGCTGCTTTTCGTATGCCTGTTGCTGCTGCGACAGACGTTCGGCTTTCTGTTCCTCGAAATCGGCATAGTTGCCGGTATACAGGTTCAATTCGGCACGATCGACGTGCAGGATTGCATTCACCGTGTTGTCGAGAAAATCGCGATCGTGCGAAATCACCAGCAGCATGCCTGGATAGCTGCGCAACCAGTTTTCCAGCCAGACCACGGTTTCCAGATCCAAGTGGTTGGTCGGCTCATCCAGAAGCAGCAGGTCGGAACGACGCATCAAGGCTTGCGCCAGATTGAGGCGCATGCGCCAGCCACCGGAAAAACTCGCAACCGGCCTGGCCATTTCAGCTTCGGAAAAACCCAAGCCAGCCAGCAACTTGGCCGCGCGGGACGGCGCAGCATAGCCATCGATAACCTCCAGGCGCGCCAGGCATTCGGCATGCTTGATGCCGTCATGCAGGCTGGTGGCAAGGTCACGCTCGATGGCCCGCAATTCCAGATCACCATCCAGCACGTATTCCAGTGCCGGGGTATCCAATGCCGGGGTTTCCTGCGCCACATGCGCAATCACGAAATTCGGAGGCAGTTCCAGATCGCCCGCATCCTGATGCAGTTCACCGCGCAGCAATGCAAAAAAACTGGACTTGCCTGCCCCGTTCGGGCCAACAACACCCACTTTGCAACCAGGATTAAGCGTGAGATCGACGTGTTCAAGCAGTACCTTGACCCCACGTCGCAGAGTAAGAGATTTCAGTCGGATCATGGGCGGCAAGTCTAGCAGAGTTGCCACATCTTACCGAGAACAAACAGCAGTTTTAGGGTCCAGGAAACGAAAAACAGCGCGCTGCAACAACCATTCTGACCAGGTCCGTTGAAGTTTTAAGACGTCGTTATTCCGGCGAAGGCCGGAATCCAGTCCCAGCATAGATGGACGTCTGGGTCGCGGCTTTCGCTGGGGCGGCGAGTTAATATATATGAGGCTGGATGAATAACGCTTGGCAAGCCATCACAAGCGCGCGTTCCAAAGACATGTCTGCCAACTCTGGTGAAACAGGCACATGCTGGCCACATTCACGCCTGCCCGTTCGGCCTGCGTAGTATATAATTGCGGGTTTTGCAGTTGCTCAAGCGGAATTCATTGCAATGGAAGCGGAACAGTTAAACCAGATCGAAAACACTCTTGCCGATCTTGCCAAGCGCACGGAAGAGTTGCGGCAATATCTCGATTATCCGGGCAAGCGTGACCGACTGGAAGAAGTCGTTCGCCTGACCGAAGATCCGGACATCTGGAATGATCCGAAAAAGGCGCAGGAATTGGGGCGCGAGCGCAAGACACTGGAAGATGTCGTGGTTGTACTCGATCGAGTCAGCCAGGAAATTGCCGACGGCCAGGATCTGTTCGAGATGGCCAAGAGCGAGAGCGATATCGATACGCTCCACGCCGTGGAAGCCGATGTTGAAAAAATCAACAGCGAGATCAGTGCGCTGGAATTCCGCCGCATGTTCAGCAACCCGATGGACCCGAACAACTGCTTTATCGATATCCAGTCCGGCGCCGGCGGTACCGAAGCCCAGGACTGGGCCGGCATGCTGCTGCGCATGTATGTACGCTATGGCGAGCGCAAGGGTTTTGGCGTCGAGGTGATGGAAGAATCCGAAGGCGAAGTCGCTGGCATCACCAGCGCCACGATCAAGCTCAACGGCGAATACGCTTATGGCTTCCTGCGGACCGAAACCGGGGTGCACCGTCTGGTGCGTGTTTCTCCATTTGATTCCAATGCGCGCCGCCACACGTCATTCTGTTCGGTGTTCGTTTACCCGGAAGTCGACGACAGCATAGAAATCGAAATCAACCCGGCCGACCTGCGCATCGACACTTACCGCGCTTCGGGCGCGGGCGGCCAGCACATCAACAAGACCGATTCTGCCGTGCGGATTACCCACAATCCTTCCGGCATCGTGGTGCAGTGCCAGAATGATCGCTCGCAACACAAGAACCGCGATGAAGCCATGAAAATGCTGCGCGCCAAACTCTATGAGGCGGAACTGCGCAAGCGCATGGAAGCCCAGCAGGCACTGGAAGCCGGCAAGGCCGATATCGGCTGGGGCCACCAGATCCGTTCCTATGTTTTCGATCAGAGCCGCATCAAGGATCTGCGCACCAGTTACGAAGTAGGCAACCTCAAGGGCGTGATGGATGGCGACCTCGATGGCTTTATCGAAGCCAGCCTGAAACAGGGCGTTTGATTACAGTCCATAGGACACCGATTCAACACTTGAACCCTCGGGCCAGCCCCGAACGATGGAAAGCATCATGAGCGACAAGCAAGCTACCCCGGAAGTCATCACACAAGACGAAAACCAGATCATCGCGGAACGGCGCGCCAAGCTGAAAGGCATCCGTGAACAAGGCATTGCCTTCCCGAACGATTTCCGTCCGAAGGAAATCGCCGCTGACCTGCATGCCAAATATGACGCAACCGAAGGCGAAGCACTGGTGGCCCAGGCCATCGAAGTCAGCGTGGCTGGCCGCATGATGCTCAAGCGCGTGATGGGCAAGGCCAGCTTTGCCACGGTGCAGGATAGCTCCGGCCAGATCCAGTTCTACATCAGCCGCGATGCTGTGGGCGAGGAAGTCTATGCCGCATTCAAGCACTGGGACTTGGGCGATATCCTGGGCGCGAAAGGTCTTCTGATGAAGACCAGGACCGGCGAGCTGACCATTCAGGTCACCGAGTTGCGTCTGCTGACCAAATCGCTGCGCCCGCTGCCGGACAAACACCACGGCATCGCCGATCAGGAAATGAAGTATCGCCAGCGCTACCTCGACCTGATCACCAATCCGCAAAGCCGCGATACCTTCATGAAGCGCTCGCGCATTATCCGCAAGGTGCGCGACATCATGGTGGGCGAAGGCTACCTGGAAGTTGAAACGCCGATGATGCACCCGATTCCGGGTGGCGCTGCGGCCAAGCCGTTCATCACGCACCATAACGCGCTCGACATGCAACTCTACCTGCGCATTGCACCGGAGCTGTACCTCAAGCGCCTGGTGATCGGCGGGCTGGAACGCGTTTTTGAAATCAACCGCAGCTTCCGCAACGAAGGCATGAGCACGCGCCACAACCCTGAATTCACGATGATGGAATTCTATGAAGCGTATGCCGACTACACCCGCATGATGGAACTCACGGAAACCGTGATCCGTGAATGCGCACGCGAAGCGACCGGCCACACCGTGATCGAATACCAGGGTCGCCTGATCGATCTGTCCAAGCCGTTTGAACGCCTGACAGTGACGCAGGCCATCATCAAGTACAACCCGCACTATACCGAGGCGCAGATGCATGATCGCGCCTGGCTCAAGGCCGAGATTGAACGCCTGGGCGGCAAGCTGGTCGTGACTGACGGCATCGCCGGCCTGCAGTTCTCGCTGTTTGAAGCCACCACCGAAGAAAAACTGTGGGACCCGACCTACATCATCGACTACCCTCTGGAAATCTCCCCCTTGGCACGGGCTTCCGACAGTAATCCGGGCATTACCGAGCGCTTCGAGCTGTTCATTGTCGGGCGCGAGCATGCCAACGGCTTCTCGGAGCTCAACGATCCGGAAGATCAGGCAGCCCGCTTTTTGGAACAGGCACGCGCCAAGGATGCTGGTGACGAAGAAGCCATGCACTACGATGCCGATTACGTGAAGGCACTCGAATACGGCCTGCCACCGACCGGCGGCTGCGGTATCGGTATCGATCGCCTGGTGATGCTGCTGACCGATTCGGCCAGCATCCGCGATGTGATTCTGTTCCCGCAAATGCGGCGGGAAGACTGATCTGCCTACCCTGACAACGCCGGCCCTGTGCCGGCGTTGTGCTTTCATAGCCGGACGCAAACAAGAATGATTCCCTCGATACGCAAGCTGACATCGCCGCAACGCACACCGCAAACCAACCTGCGCTTGGGCGCGGCGCTTGCCTTCATCGCCGGCGCCACCAATGCCGGCGGTTTTCTGGCTGTGGGCCAGTACACCTCGCACATGACAGGGATTGTGTCATTGGTCGCAGACAATATTGCGCTGGGCAACCTGGCTTTGGCCCTGACCGGCGTATCCTCCTTGTGTGCCTTCATTGCCGGGGCGGTTTGCAGCTCGGTCATGGTCACCTGGGCCAAGCGCCGGCGCCTGCGCAGCCAGTTTGCCCTGCCATTGCTGCTCGAAGCCAGCCTGCTGCTGTTCTTTGGCCTGCTCGGCGCCACCTTGCACGAACAACGGACATTCCTGCTGCCCGAAACCGTGATCGTCCTGTGCTTCACCATGGGGCTGCAGAATGCGCTGATCACCCGCATTTCCCAATCGGAAATACGCACCACCCATGTCACCGGCCTGGTCACGGATCTGGGCATTGAAATCGGCCGGCTGATCTATTTCAACCGCACGCACGAACTCGGACGCATCGAGGCCGATCGCCGTCGCCTGCGCATTCAGGGCAAGCTGATTCTGATGTTTGTCGCGGGCGGCATCTGTGGCGGCTTTGGCTTCAAGCACTGGGGCTATGCCAGCACCATCCCGCTCGCCATCATTCTGGTCATTCTTTCGCTCCTTCCGCTACTCGACGACATGCGGCTGCGCTATCGCCTGCTACGCATGCAGCATTGATCCAAGCATATAACCAAGCGGACTACTGATACTTAAGTCATATCGCTAGAATGGGAAATATTCTCAGCAAGGATACGGCCTCATGGATTACTTTCCCGTCTTTCTTGATCTGCACAACTACCCTTGCCTGGTCGTGGGCGGAGGCGATGTCGCGCAACGCAAGATCCAGTTGCTGCTCTGCGCAGGTGCATCCCTCTGCGTTGTGGCGCCGCAACTCACACCGACCTTGCAGGCCATGGCTGATGCCGGCAAATTCCGGCACCTGAGCCGGGCATGGCAGGCGGACGATTTGCAAGGCATACGCCTGGCGATTGCCGCCACCGACAACCACACCGTCAACTCTGCCGTGCATGCCGCGTGTGAATCAGCCGGAATTCCCGTGAATGTGGTTGATCAGCCCGAGCTTTGCCGCTTCATCGTGCCATCGATCGTCGATCGCTCGCCGCTGATGATCGCCATCTCCAGTGGCGGCCATGCCCCGGTTTTGGCCCGCCACTTGCGTGCCAAGATCGAAGCCTGGCTGCCGCACGGTTACGGGGTACTGGCTCGCCTGGCCGGAGAATTCAGGGAACAGGTCAAACAACGCTTTGGCGAGCAGGAACGGGCACGTCGTCGCTTCTGGGAAATGGCACTGGAAGGTCCGGCAGCAGAAAAAGCACTGGCCGGGGACGAACAGGGTGCTGCCGAAGCACTGGCCCACGAACTGCAACAATCAAGCCACCAGGCACTGCAGCAGGGCGCGGTCTATCTGGTCGGTGCCGGCCCCGGCAATCCGGATCTGCTGACTTTTCGAGCGCTGCGATTGATGCAGAAAGCCGATGTTGTACTCTACGATAACCTGGTTTCTCCGGCGATTCTTGAACTGGTCCGTCGCGATGCCGAGCGTATCTATGTCGGAAAGAAAGCCAGCAATCATGCGCTGGCGCAGGAAGAAATCAACCAGTTGCTGGTAAGGCTTGCCCAAGAAGGAAAAACCGTCCTGCGGCTCAAGGGCGGCGACCCCTTCATCTTTGGCCGAGGCGGCGAGGAAATCGACGAACTGGCACAGCATGGCATTTCATTCGAGGTTGTACCCGGCATCACTTCCGCCGCCGGAGCATCCTGCTACGCCGGCATTCCGCTTACCCACCGTGATTACGCGCAATCCGTCACCTTCGTAACGGGTCATCGCCAGGAAGGCGAAATCGAACTCGACTGGGCACGTCTGACCAGCCCGACCGAGACCATCGTGGTCTACATGGGTGTCAAGGAAGCACCACGCATCTGTGCCCGCCTGATCGAACACGGTCGCAATCCCGATACGCCGGCAGCCATCATCGAAAAGGCCACCACCCCGGAACAAAAAACCGTGACAGGAACCTTATCCACGCTGCCTGAACTGATTGCGCTGCACGATGTGAAACCACCGGCACTGATCATTATCGGCGACGTAGTCAAACTGCATCAGAAGCTGAACTGGCATGGCAAACCTGTCCGCTAGTCAGCACCCTCTGCAACCCATGCAGTAGATGCCTTGACAATCGAACGCTCGTTCACTACGCTCTGGAACGATTGTTCTGCCGGAAATGTCTCATGGGCAACCTGAATCGCGATAATGAATACCTGGGGAAATTGCAGGATTATTTCTCCCAATACCGCAGCCTGCCGTCTTATGCCGTAATTGGCGAAATGCTGGGCATGGCCTCCAAATCAGCCGTGTCCGCGCTGATCAAGCGGCTGACGCTTGCCGGTTATGTCGAAATGACCCCGGACAAGCGCCTGGCACCGACCAAGCGTTTTTTCGAGCGTGAACTGGCGGATTTCCCCGTGCCGGCAGGCTTGCCAGCAGCCGCCAACGATGCCATGAGCGAGGCATTGACCATCGATGAATTCCTGATCCCGCGCCCATCAAACACGGTGCTGGTCAAGATTCGTGGCGATTCAATGATTGAAGCAGGCATTTTCGATGGCGACATCGCCATCGTTGAAAAACGCCATGCCGCCAACCTGGGTGACAAGGTCGTGGCTATCGTTGACGGGGAATACACGCTCAAGACACTCGCCAAGGATAAGCAGGGCTTTTTGCTGCAACCGGAAAACGCCAGCTATGCCCCGATACGCCCGCTGGAAGGGCTGGAAATTTATGGCGTGATGGTGGGTCTGATCCGCAAGTACCGTTAATCGAGTTCAAAATGTCTGAAGTACATCAGTCCCCACTGGGGAAAAGCGTCAGCTACCAAAGCCAGTATGACCCGTCCTTGCTGTTCCCGATTCCACGCGCACCCAAGCGGGAGGAAATCGGCGTTCAGGGAACACCACCGTTCATGGGGATGGATATCTGGAATGCCTATGAGCTTTCCTGGCTGAACCAGCGCGGCAAACCGCAGGTAGCCCTGGCAACCTTCAAGTTTCCCAGTGATTCAACACACATTGTCGAATCCAAGTCGTTCAAGCTCTACCTGAATTCGTTCAACCAGACGCGTCTGGCTGATGTTGGCGAAATGCGGCAACGGCTGATGTCGGATCTAAGCGCAGCCGTTGGCAAGCCCGTGAGCGTGGAGTTGCTTTTGCCCGAGCATTTTGCCGGTCAGCGCATTCAGGATCTGGAAGGCTATTGCATCGACAATCTCGATATCGAGGTCGACACCTACCAGCCCGCTCCTGGCGTGCTGTGTTGCGAAACGCTGCCTCCCGTCGAAGAGTCGCTGGTTTCCAACCTGCTCAAATCCAATTGCCTGGTAACAGGCCAGCCGGATTGGGCCAGTGTGCAAATCCACTATTTCGGTGCCCCCATCAACCGTGAATCGCTGCTCAGATATCTGATTTCCTTTCGCGAACACAATGAATTCCACGAACAATGCGTGGAGCGCATCTTCATCGACATTCTGCGCATGTGCAAACCCTTGCGCCTGGCCGTATATGCCCGTTACACCCGCCGCGGCGGCCTGGATATCAATCCGTGGCGCAGCAATTACAGCACGCCCCTCCCCCCCAACCACAGAACGGCACGCCAATGACTGAAACTGCGATACTGGCCGGTGGCTGCTTCTGGTGCCTGGAAGCGGTTTTTCAGAAAATCGACGGCGTACAGGCCGTGACATCCGGTTATATGGGTGGCCAGATCAGCCACCCCAGCTATGAGCAGGTATGCAGTGGCAATACGGGCCATGCCGAAGTGGTCAAGATCGATTTTGATCCGCAACGTATTAGCTACGCCGATTTACTGGATATCTTTTTTACCATCCATGACCCGACCACGCTCAACCGTCAGGGCAACGACATTGGCAGCCAGTATCGATCGGCTATTTTTTACGGCGATGAATCACAACGTCTGGCCGCTCACGCCAAGCGCCAGGAAATAGCCGCCGATTTTGCCAACCCCATTGTTACCGAGATTGTACCCGTCTCGGCATTTTGGCCTGCGGAAACGTACCACCAGAATTATTTTGCACAGCATGCTGCGCAACCCTACTGCGCCGTGGTCATCACACCCAAAGTCAGTAAGGCCAGAGAAATATTTGCAGCTTACTGGAAAATGGATAGTCGGTGATTTTGTAATCAAACAGCAACTTAACTTGCTCACGACTACAGTTTTTCGGTATTGCATTTCCGCCCGGCGGGAATTTTTCACTAAAAAACATTGAGTTGTTGACTTATCCCATCAAAGCCGGATAATTGCGCCCCTTCCTCGCTCGATCATAGAGCGCTTTTCGATTACACCATCGCCCCTGACCTTTCCCGCCTGAAGTCGTTGGATTTTGCGGTTGTTCACGGTTAGCGTCGATGCCGGGCCGATCTCTTCGGCCAGTGAACCACCTCAAAGGAAATATCCAATGCCCCATAGCGAGCAAAGCAATGCTTTTGTCCAACTTGGCCTCGATCCGCAAATTGTTGGCGTTCTCGCCCAGCAAAGTATTGTCGAGCCCACCCCCGTACAAGCTGCATCCATCCCGGTTCTGCTCGAAGGCCATGACCTGATGGCATCTGCCCAGACAGGCACCGGCAAAACCGCTTCGTTCCTGCTGCCAGCCATGCAACGTTTGCTGAAAGAGCCCAAGCATCGCAGCAAAGGCCCGCGTATTCTGGTACTGACGCCGACTCGCGAGCTGGCAGAACAAGTAGCCAAGGTGGCGAGCGATTTTGCCCGCAGCATTCCGCGTACCAAGGTCGCAAGCTTTGTCGGTGGCGTGCCTTATCCGGTTCAGAACCGTTTGCTGGCACAGCCGCTGGAAGTGATGGTAGCCACACCGGGTCGCCTGAACGATCTGATCCGTGGCGGTCGTGTGGATTTCCGCCGCCTGGAGCTGCTGGTACTCGATGAAGCTGACCGCATGCTGGACATGGGCTTCATTGACGAAGTGGAAACCATTGTTGCCTCCCTGCCCAAGGATCGCCAGACTGCCTTGTTCTCAGCAACACTGAGTGAATCGGTGCAAGAATTTGCCGCGCCCATGCTGCGCGCACCCAAGCTGGTCGAACTGGCACCACAAACCACCCCGCAACCCCAGATTGATCAGGCGGTGCATTACGCTGACGGCTACGAACACAAACTCAAGCTGACTGCCAATCTGCTGAAGGAAAACCAGGGCAGCCAGTCCATCGTATTTACCGCAACCAAGGCTGATGCCGATGCCGTGGCAGACTGGTTGAAACTTGAAGGCTTCCGCGCAGCCGCCATGCACGGCGACCTGGCCCAGCGTGATCGCCGCAGAACTCTCGACCGCCTGCGTCGCGGTGAAGTCGACATGCTGATTGCCACGGATGTGGCTGCACGTGGCATTGACGTGGCCGGCATTGGCATGGTGATCAACTTCGATCTGCCGCGTTTTGCCGAAGATTACATCCATCGCATCGGACGAACTGGCCGTGCCGGACGCTCCGGTCGTGCCATCTCCCTGGTGGGTCGCAACGATTTCCAGCCATTGACCCGCATCCGTCGTCTCTACAAGGTAGATTTCCAGACACTGACGGTGCCAGGCCTGGAATCCAGCTTCCAGCCAGAGCGCAACCGGCCGCGCGATGGTGCACGTAAATCGCACGGTGGAAAACCCGGCTTCGGTGCCAAGCGCAATAATGAAGGTCGCTCCAACGATTCCCGCCGTCAAGGCAAGCCTGGCGGTTTCGATGGCCGCAAGCGCGAGGGCAACCAGCAACGTCATGGCGGTGGCCATAGCGGCAACCGTGGCAACTGGGCCAACTAACCTGGCTCATCAACACTGACAAGAACCCTGCAAGGCTGGCTACAATGCCAGCCTTGTTTTTTTCAGAAATCGTTATGTATTTCGAGATCCGCAATATTCAGGCTAGGGATGCTGCTGCCATACAGCACATTCAGGCAGCATGCTATCCCGCCGAGTTACAGGAATCGATTGAAGCTTTGCAGGCAAAGAGCCAGCTTTCACCGGCAAGCTGCTGGATTGCCATGCAGCAACATAGCGCCATCGGTTATCTGTTCAGCCATCCGTGGCAAGGTCAGTTACCGCCCGCGTTGGATCATGTACTGACTAGCCTGCCCGATCGCGCTGATGCCTTGTTCTTGCACGACCTGGCCATCCTGCCGCAGGCCAGGGGGCTGGGTGTTGCACAAGCGTTGTTGGAGCAAGCAAATCGATGGGCCAGATCGAATGGATTACGCACAGCCTCGCTGGTTGCCGTGCGCAACTCACATGCGTTCTGGAAGAAAAAGGGCTTTGGCCCACCAGCAACCTCGATGCCACAGCTGCAAGCCAAATTGCAGGCTTATGGCCCCGATGCCCACTGTCTTTGCTGCGATGTACTGCACTGGCAGGCAACTGCCGAAGCAAACTGCTAAAATCTCGACGAATCTTGTATTAAGGAATCCTTGCCATGCTCAAGCGTCCGCGTGCCGCACGCAGAAGTCGCCATACGGCAGAAGCTGAAGAATTGATTCGCCTGGCCACTGGTTTGGCTGCCTCCAGCCACATGGCCGAAGATCGTTTCTGGCAAGACAAGCTGGCTGGTCTCATTCATGAAGTACTTGTGTCTGGCGAAGAGGAAACTCTCAACACCGCGCTCGATACCTTGGTGCAAACGGATTCCATTGCCTGGAATGAACTGGCCGATGTAGTCGAATCCTGCAGCGAGACCACAAACTTCATGCACGATGGGAAAGAATGGCAAGCCGTTTTGGTCGCAGCACCAATCCTGTGCTGGTCGCGCTACGCCATCCCTTCTGGCCCGCTCGGCCGCGAGATCACGCAGCTGATGCGCGTCCAGCTATGTGCCCACGTTTTGGCCGGTGGCGTGAAGCTATCCGTGGCTGACTATCTGTTCAGCCCCGACCAGTTGCCACAAGGTTACTGCAACACCGCGCAACTGACCGAAGCGCTGGCAGAATCGGTGATGCGCAATGGTACATTGGCTATCGATACACGCAATCTGCCGCCCACTCAGCAATTCTTGTCTGATACGCGTTATGTGTTGGCTGTTGCAGCATGCCCCAAGGGAGAACCCTTGTTTCGCTGGCAGGAAAGCGATGGGGATCGCGAAGAGGCACAGTCCCAGTGGCAAAAACAGGGCGGAGGTGCATTGCAACCGGTTTTTGCAGGGTGCGCATTCGAGCCCCTGCTTCCGCTGGCCTACTTTGGCGCCTGGCGCGAAGCAGATCGTGCTTCACGGACTTACGCCATTCATGCCACAGCGGCATTCCTGCAACTCGCACTCAATGTCGAACCGCGCCAGATTACGGCCGCCATCGCACCTTGCCACGGCCGCCGGCTGGAAGAGTACCGCATCGGCTTTATGCTGAAAGGGAACCCGAATGTGGTGCATGGCGTGGTCTGGCCTTTGCTGGATGGTGAAGATGAGCATACCGACAGTTTTGGCCAAATCGAAACCATCCTGCGCGAATGCGGCATTGCCGACATCGTGCTTCATGAGCATGAATTTCCGCTGGATTATTGTGATGACTGTGGTGCGCCGCTTTTTCCAAATGCAGAAGGCGAATTGCTGCACACGGAAACGCCAGAAGAGGCCCCCGAACAACCCAGGCATCTGCACTGAGTATTTTCAGCATTGCCACATCAGTATCACCAAACAAAAACCGCGTCACATTTTCATGTGACGCGGTTTTTCATTTGATGGCAGGAATCAGCGGATCAAGTTGTTTTACGCGACGCAGACTTGCTCGCGGCCTTGGCACTGGATTCAACAGCGGAAACAGTGGCTTCCGCCAGTTCGCTGGTGATGCGCTGGGTAGTTTTGCTGACTGTGTCATACGCAGTCGTTGCACTTTCGACGGCATTCTTGATCGCAGAAATAGCCGCTGCACTGGCCGGCACCTGGCCGAACGTGTCATTCAGCGTATTCAGCAGATTCTTGTTGAAATCGATCAACTGCTCTTCAACCAGTTTGTTCAGTTCGGACTGGGTAGCCGCAGCGGTTTCATACACCGTGCGAGCCAAGGCAACCGGCTTGCTGATCGAGGGCTGCGCAAGGTTTTTCTGGAACTCCATCAATTCCTGTGCATTCTTGATTCCGGCCAAAGCCTTGGCCGTTGCTGCATTTTCAGCCAGAAGATCCCGAGTCATTTCCATCTGCAGATTAAGCATGCGCTCTGCACCATTGAGCGCAATATGGGTCAGGCGGATGGATTTTTCCAGATTGGCCAGGCTCAGTTCGGATAGCTGCTGTTGTGGGGTAGTGGTCATCGTGGTATCTCCTTGACTTGTGCATCGCAATATATTTTGCATTCTTGGCGAGGCTATCTGGAAAGTCAAGGAGATTTGTGCATTGCACAACCGGCTATCGATCAGTTTCCCAATTGTTTCTGCCGGATGGCAAGCAAGGCTTGATTGCGAAGCGTTTTAAGCAGGTTCAGTTGCTCCGCGGGAATTTTCAGGCTGTGTGCATCGGAGCGATCCGCATAGAAAAGCCCGATCGGTTTTTTATCAAGCACCAGCGGAAAAACAATGAATGTCTTTGCTGGCAGCTGCTCTCGATACCAGGAGGGGATGCGATCCTTGATGGAGGCCGCATCGACATCCTCAATCAGGATATCGGCATTACGCGCCAGCGCCAGCTGGAAAACGTCACTGGTCTGCATCGTATCGAAACTGAAACGTGCCGTGATTTTCTGGATGTCCGGCCCAAACCCGAATCGCGCCACCACACGAGGCTGTTTCAGATCCTTGGTGCAAAACAACACACGTTCAAAGCCGATACCGCGAAACATCGTTTCCAGGATCATGCGCAAGAGATCATTGAGGTTGTAGTTACCAACCAGCGTATTGGTAATGTCCTGCACACCGGCCGACAGGATGGCAGCAGAATCAAGCGGAGCTGCATCTTCCACCGACACCTCCGCGGCATGCAGTGCTTCGTCAAACGCATCAGCCTCTGCATCGACATGCATGCTGCCCTGTTCGGTATGTTTGCTCAGGCGACGCAACTGTTTGCAGAACGGGCTGTTGCCCTGCTTGACGCCCAGTATCGACAGATACTGCAGATAGCGCTCGGCTGCATCCTGCATGCTTTCCTGCAATTCACGTTCGGAAGCATTGATGACCGTACCAAAACGTTTCATGACCTGATTCATCAGCTTGGCCGCCTCTACTGGCGGCATTTCCACCAGGGGCAACAATTCTCCAGCCAGATTGGCAAAAAGGCGCAGCCGCTCAACCTGATTTTGCGGGCGTCTGAGCGCATCCTGCGGCAACTCGCGCATGCTGTTGACGATACGCTCCGGGAAATTCCAGCTGCCTGCCACACCGATGGCCAATTCGCGATAACTCAATCCCAACACACTCTGGGCCGCACTATCTTCATCTTCCCCGTGCTGCTCGGCACGTTTGGCGATTTCCTTGCTTTCCTCATGAAAGTAATAAAGGGTAAGCAAACGTCCCAAATGGTGGAACATGCCGCAGATTTGCGCCTCTTCGACATCGCGCCAGCCACTTTTCTTGCCCAGGGTACTTGCCAGCAATCCACCAAAAAAGCTCTTTAGCACAGCTTCGCGCAGCTGCACCGCCTGTGTCTTGTCGCGCATGTGCTCGAACAACAGCAATGTGATCGCCAGATTGCGGATCGTGTCGAACCCCAAAATGATGATAGCGCGTGAAATCGTGCTGATTGCACCACCAAACTGGCCATAAGTGGCCGAATTGACGATACGCAGCAATTTGTTGGTCAGGGAAAAATCCTTGAGGATAGCGTCCGACAACGTCTGCAAGCGCTCGCGATCAGAATTGTTGATGCGATTGATGGCACTGATCGTTTGCGAAAGCACCGGAAAATCGGGGGAATGATTCATGCGCCGCAACAGAAAATCCAGCGTGCTGTGCCGGTTGCTGCCAGCTGAATCGTGTTCGGCATCCTGGCCGGATGTCAGCCAGGATGCCAGGGCATCGCGCATCGCACCGGCATCGGCGTAACGTTCCTGCGGTTGCTTGAGCAAAGCGACCATCACCAGATGATCGAGCTTCTGGTCAATGCCCGGCTGCAACGCTGAAGGCGGCTTCACGGCTTCGTTGGCAATCCGGTTCAGGGTGGCAAAAACCGAGCCGCCATCGACGGGTGATTGCCCCGTCAGCATCTGATACAACACCATTCCAGCAGCGAACACATCGGCCTGGGCATCTACCGGCAGATTCTTGATCATCTCGGGTGCCATGTAACCGGCTGTTCCCAGCATCCCGACCTGGCCTGACTCGGAGGTGGCTACGCCAAAATCCATGATGCGCGGACGGCCAGACTGATCGATCATGATGTTCTGTGGCTTGAGATCGCGATGAATCACGCCTTGCTCATGCGCAACACTCAATCCGGCAAGAATATCCAGCATCAATTCGACCGCGCGCACGGGCGACAGCGCCCCTTCGCGTTCGATCAACGCCGACAAGGTTTCACCCTCGACATACTCGAAAACCAGGCCGGTGCGACCACTCTCCACGATCACGTCATGCAAGGCCACCACGTTGGGGTGCTGCAACTTGCTGACCAGTTGGGCTTCCTGCAAGTCCTTGGGTTGCCCTGCCGCATGCAGGAACTTGATGGCAACTTTTCGCCCGAGTCGGGTATCAATCGCCAGATAGACCCCACCCTGCGCGCCCTGGCCCAGTTTCCGTTCAACCCGAAAACGTCCGCCCCCTACATTTGCCATCCCGCCCATCCCTTTGAACAGATTATTAGAACCTGCTCAAAGTCTTGCTGCGAGGTGCTGATCGGGGCTCATGCGCTGCTCGGAATCCTCATTTATCCACATAAACTCCGGTTCCTGTGCTGCCCTTCACCCTGCCGAGCGCCTCTCGCGACAGACTTTGAACGGGTTCTTACAAACTACATTGATTTTTATAATCACGCCAATCAAATGGCTCCAATTCTTACAGGCAAAACTGTAGTGAAAAAAGCCGGGAAAGCACAGCATAAAAATGAAATACCGCATAAAAAAAGCGCCAACAGCTTAACTGTGGCGCCTTTTTAATTTTAACGATTGGAAACGCATGATCAATCCTTGATGAGACCACACCATCCTTACTCGATCTGCAATTTTTTGCCTTGTACCGGCGCTTCCTTTTTCGGCAGCGTCAATTCCAGCACGCCGTTATCGAACTTGGCGCTTGCAGCCGTTTCATCCACTTCGTTTGCAAGCGTAAAACTACGCGATATTTTTCCAAAATAGCGCTCGGAACGGATCACTTTTTCGCCATCTTTCTCCTCGCGTTCCTGCCGGCTTTGTGCGGAAATATGCACCATGTTTCCTTCTATCTGCACATCGATATCTTCTTTCTTTACGCCCGGCAGATCGGCATGCACCGTATACGCCTTGTCATCTTCACGCACGTCAACACTCATGCGCGATCCACGCTGATACTCGACGGGACGAACAAAGAATCCTCTGAACAGATCATCAACCCCGCGAAACGGGTCATCCAGCAAATTATCCAGATTGCGCCGAATGATATTGGCCATGATTACCTCCTGCTCATGTAGTGAACAAATATACCCACACCACCAATCTAGCCACCACGCTCATTTTTCCAATGACTTTCATCAAAATTCCCGATGCGCAGCAGAGCCCATAGATCGACGGCTACGGCTACAATTGCGCTCCGCGCTTTACAGGAAAAAACTCCATGCTTTGGTTTCGTAACTTATTGCCCTACCGCCTCGCCACAGACCACGGTCTGACGGCCGAGATCATTTCCCAGGCCTTGGAGAAAAAACCTTTTGTTCCCTGCGGCAGTCAGGATCTGATGTCGCAAGGCTGGATTCCACCGGCCTCCCACATGCCCGATCTGTATGCACCCAGCCTGCAGGACGCAGTGCTGGTCTGTCTGAAAACCGAGGAAAAACTGCTGCCAGCAGCCGTGATCCGCGAACAGGCCGATCAGCGCGTGCGCAAGATCGAAGCCGATGAAGGGCGCCGCGTCGGACGCAGGGAAATCCGGGAAATACGCGAGCGCATTGCAGAAGAACTGCTGCCACGCGCCTTTGTGAAAAGCCGTACCCAGCGCGCCTTGATCGATCTGGCCAATGGTTGGGTCTGGGTGGAAAGCGGTTCGGCCAGCAAGGCCGAACTGTTGTTGTCCTTCCTGCGCGACACCATCGGCACGCTACCGACCCGCCTGGTCGACACGCAGACCTCGCCACAAATGGCGATGACGATCTGGCTGCAGGAAGGCACGCCCGAGCCTTTCAGTCTGGATGCAGATTGCGAGCTGCGTTTTCCCGGCGACGGGGGGGCAGTCGCCCGCTTTACCCGCCAGGCACTGGATACCGATGAGGTTCGCCATCACCTGCAGGCTGGCAAGCTGGTCAGCCGTCTGGGGCTGGCCTGGGAGGATCGGATTGCTTTCCAGCTGACCGAGAAAATGGAAATCAAGCGCCTGACCATGCTCGACCAGATCAACGAAGCACTCGAAAATGCCGATGCCGCCGATGCTGCTGCCATGTTCGATACCAGCTATGCCCTGTTGATCGGCGAATTGCGCAGCCTGTTCGATCTGTTGATCAGTGCGCTGGGTGGAGAAAGCGCTGGCGCATAAATGAAATTGGCGGTGAAGACTTTCCGGTTTTTCCGAAAAATATTCACCGCCATGTAATCGCTTTTTTATTATTTGCCCGCTGCAGGGCTTGTTATGTATCTGGATTCAGGCTTGTTTTACCTCGCCTGTCCTCTTCCCCTCGTCCTCGACCCGAACGAATCCTTGTTGTCCTGTCCGATGCACTACATCAGTTGCAGCGGATTATGCGCATGCCGATTGAATCCGGCAAGCGCCATGCACATCCCTGTTACAGGCTTGTTGCATTTACCCTACAGGCAGTCGGGACGAGTGGAAGTACATCAGGCAAAAATCAGCATGCCAAAGCCTGCAATACCAAGGCCTGCACCACGAACCAGCCAGGCCATGCGGCTCGACCGCAACGCCAGAACGGCCATGCCGGCACCAGCCGCATGCAGCACGATATTCGACACAGCAAAACCCGCCATATAGCTCGCAGCAAGCGTGCCCTCCGGCCACTCGCTGCCATGCGCCAGACCATGCAACAGCGCCATGCCGCCGATCAGGGCAATACCCACGGACAGCGGCAAGCGCGCAGCAGCGCCCAGCAGCAAACCGAACAGCACGAGCGAAAGTGCGATTCCGCCTTCAACCCAAGCGGGCACATAAAAGCCGGCCATCGCCATACCGGAACCGGCCAGCATCATGGCAACAAAAGCAGCCGGCAAGGCCCACCAGCGACGCTCGCCACTCTGGATCGCCCACAAGCCCACTGCCAGCATGGCCAGCAGGTGATCCAGGCCCAACACCGGATGCAGCAGCCCGGAAACCAGACCACTTTCGCCGTGGCCGGGATGCGCCAAGACCAAGGGGCTGGCCAGCAAAGCCAGAAATGGGAGGAATTTATGAACCTGTTTCATGGTGAGTCTCCTGTCAGGCAGTCTTGAGCATGCCCTGGGTTTCAATGAATTCGATGATGTGATCGAGGCTGTAGCCTGTCTTCATGTTCGAAAACAGGAAAGGTCGTTCGCCGCGCATTTTCTTGGCATCGCGCTCCATCACTTCGAGCGAGGCCCCCACCAGTGGCGCGACATCGATTTTATTAATGATTAGCAGATCGGACTTCATGATGCCCGGGCCGCCTTTGCGCGGGATCTTGTCTCCGGCGGAAGTATCAATCACATAAAGCGTCAGATCGGATAATTCCGGGCTGAAGGTGGCAGCCAGATTGTCGCCACCACTTTCCACAAAGATCACATCCAGCCCCGGGAAGCGTGCATTAAGCCGGGCGATGGCTTCGAGGTTGATCGAGGCATCCTCGCGGATCGCGGTATGCGGGCAGCCGCCAGTTTCCACACCAATGATGCGATCCGGGCTCAAGGCTTCGTTGCGCACCAGAAACTGGGCATCTTCCTGGGTATAAATATCATTGGTCACGGCAGCCACGTTGTATTTTTCGCGCATCGCCTTGCACAGCGCCAGCGTGAGTGCGGTCTTGCCGGAACCAACCGGTCCGCCGATACCTACGCGTAGAGGGGGTTTCTGCATGTTTGTCTCCAATCTTGTCTGGGTACTACAAACCTATAGATTCGTCTGCTTTTTTGAACTCGTCACCCGGGCGCAGGCCCGGGTCCAGTAGCTTTAAGCGGCTTCGCTGCTGGATACCGGCCTACGCCGGTATGACGCCCGAAGGAAGCCCCCTTGGGAACAGCAAAAATTCAAACATCACTTGGCCAGATTTAAAATAGTGGCCGAGGCCGCTCAGGAACGGAACAAGCGGCTGTATTGCGTTTCATGCTGCGCCGACAGCCATGCCAGGGCCGGAGCGAAGCCGGACATGACATCTTCGGGCAGGTTTTGTGCCAGCTCGGCAGTGTTTTCCAGCGCCGGCAGCAATTCTCCAAGCAGTTTCTGCCCGGCCACCTGCCCCATGGGCAAGGCCTTCATCAACACCATGATCTGGTTTTCCAGCCAGCTCCACAGATAAGCCTGCAAGGCTGCCTGCGGGTATATTTCCCAGTGCCTGGCGGCCAATGCCCAAGCTGCCAGCAGGCCAACCGGGCCAGCCAGCGGCAACTCACCGGCATCGAGCGCCTTGAGCAACTGGATCAGGGAATAGCCGGTCTGCTCGGTTTCGGCACGCAATTCTTTCGTTTCACGGCTGGCCAGCCAGCGCTGGTTGAGTTCCTCCAGCCGAGCCCAGTTTCCAGCCTCGGCAGCCAGCAGGGAATGCCACAGCAAGGGGGCTTCCCACCGTCCAACCGGTCCATGCAACTGATCGGCAATCCAGATTTTGGCCGATGCTGAATCATGGGCAATGCCATGCTCGATGGCGGATTCCATGCCCTGCGAGTAGCTATATGCACCAATTGGTAAAGCCGGACTGGCCAGACGCAGCAATTGAAAGGCTGCCATCTCCATGTTCAGCGCGCCCCAAAGATATGGATTTTGGGCTTGCTGCGAAATTCGGCATCGCCGTGGCTGTGATGATGCCCACCGCCGTAGGCACCCGCCTCCGGTTCGAATGGCGCGATGACCTTTACTGCTTTCACACCCATCTGCGCCAGCATGTCGGCCAGCACGTAATCATCAAGCAGCCGCAGCCAACCATTGCCCACCTGCAATTGCACATGGCGATTGCCGAGGTGATAGGCAGCGCGCATCAATTGCTCCGGCGTATCGGCGGTGACATGCAAGACATCTTCCGGCTTGGCCACAATCTTCACGACCCGGCCATCTTCAGCCAGCAGACATTCACCACCACGCAAGGGCCGACCATCGTGCTCCAGAAACCAGCCGGCATCAGTGCCATCCGCCAGACGGGTGCGAAAACGTGCCTTTTGGCGGTATTCATATGCTAGCGGCAACTCCAGCTGTGTTTGAGTTGCTTCAGTACGTTTCGTTAGGACAAGCATTTTTAACCTGTGAGTGGGGAGTAGCGAGTGGCGAGTAGAAACAACTCCCCACTCCCTGCTTTTAAAACAGAAAATAGCGCTGCGCCATCGGCAACACCCTGGCAGGTTCGCAATACAGCAGCTCGCCATTGGCACGGACTTGGTAGGTCTGCGCATCCACCTCGATCTTGGGCAGCCAGCCGTTGTGGATCAGATCGGTCTTTTTCACTGTGCGGCAGCCCTGCACTGCTACCGTGCGCTTTTGCAGCCCAAGGCGTTCAGCCACACCAGCCTGTTGGGCGATTTCGGAAACAAAAGTCAGTGAGGTCGCCTGTACACCTTTGCCAAAGCTCGCGAACATCGGCCGGTAATGCACCGGCTGCGGGGTCGGGATACTGGCATTGGCATCGCCCATGGCAGCCGCAGCAATGGCGCCGCCCTTGATAATCAGGCTCGGCTTCACGCCGAAGAAAGCCGGTTTCCACAGCACCAGATCGGCAAACTTTCCCACCTCGATCGAGCCGACTTCATGCGCAATGCCGTGGGTAATGGCCGGGTTGATCGTGTACTTGGCGATATAGCGTTTGGCGCGAAAGTTGTCGTTGCCGGGCGCATCCTCGGCCAGTGCGCCGCGCTGCTGCTTCATCTTGTCAGCGGTCTGCCAGGTACGGATGATCACTTCGCCGACACGACCCATGGCCTGCGAGTCGGATGACAGCATCGAGAACGCACCCAGATCGTGCAGGATGTCTTCTGCGGCAATCGTCTCGCGGCGGATGCGGCTCTCGGCGAACGCCACATCCTCGGCAATGCTCGGATCAAGGTGATGGCAGACCATCAGCATGTCCAGATGCTCGTCGATGGTGTTCACCGTATACGGCCGGGTCGGGTTGGTCGAGCTAGGCAGCACGTTCAGCTCGCCGCAGGCACGGATGATGTCCGGCGCATGGCCACCACCTGCACCTTCGGTGTGGTAGGTATGGATGGTACGGCCCTTGAATGCGGCAAGCGTCGCCTCGACGAAGCCGGATTCGTTCAGCGTGTCGGTATGGATCGCCACCTGCACGTCGTAGCGGTCTGCCACACTCAGGCAATTGTCGATTGCGGCCGGCGTCGTTCCCCAGTCCTCATGCAATTTCAGGCCAATCGCACCAGCGGCGACCTGCTCGATCAGCGGCCCCGGCAGGCTGGCATTGCCCTTGCCGGTAAAGCCGAGATTCATCGGGAATGCTTCGGCGGCTTTGAGCATCTGCTCCATATGCCACGGCCCCGGCGTGCAGGTCGTGGCATACGTTCCCGTTGCCGGCCCGGTGCCACCACCGATCATAGTAGTCACACCGCTCATCAAGGCTTCTTCGATCTGCTGCGGGCAGATGAAATGGATGTGGGTATCGATGCCGCCGGCAGTGAGAATGCAGCCCTCGCCTGCGATGATCTCGGTACCCGGCCCGATGATGATGTCCACACCGGGCTGGATATCCGGATTGCCCGCCTTGCCAATCGCGGCGATGCGCCCACCCTTGAGACCGATATCGGCCTTGACGATGCCCCAGTGATCCAGGATCACCGCATTGGTGATCACGGTATCGGCCACGTCGGCCGCCATGCGCTGGCTCTGGCCCATACCGTCGCGGATCACCTTGCCGCCGCCGAACTTCACTTCTTCGCCGTAGATCGTGTAATCGCGTTCCACCTCGATCCACAGATCGGTATCCGCGAGCCGCACCTTGTCGCCCACCGTCGGGCCGAACATCTCGGCATAAGCCTTGCGGGACATTGTTGCCATTCTTGTTTCTCCCATGTGAGGAGTGAGGTGTCAGGTGTGAGGTGGGGTTTGACTCCTCACCCCTCACTCTTCACACCTCACAACGTCCCCATTACTTTGCCCTGAAATCCGTACACCGCCCGCTCACCCGCCAGAGAGACGAGCTCCACGGTGCGCGTCTGTCCCGGCTCGAAACGCACGGCGGTGCCGGCCGGGATATTGAGCCGGAATCCACGGGCAGCTTCGCGTTCAAATTTCAGGAATTCGTTGGTCTCAAAAAAGTGATAGTGCGAGCCGACCTGGATCGGCCGGTCCCCCACATTGGCCACCACCAGCGTGATGGTCTGCCTGCCGGCATTGATTTCGATCTCGCCCTCGGCAACCTGCATTTCGCCCGGAATCATCGTCAGTTCCTCACACAATCGGTTGGTGCACGGTCACCAGCTTGGTGCCATCAGGAAAAGTGGCCTCGACCTGAATCTCCGGGATCATCTCCGGCACGCCTTCCATGACTTGTGCCCGGGTCAACAGCGTGGTGCCAAAGCTCATCAGTTCGGCCACGGTGCGGCCATCGCGCGCGCCTTCCAGAATCGCCGCGCTGATATAGGCCACTGCTTCCGGATAATTCAGCTTCAGGCCACGTGCCAGGCGCCGCTCGGCTACCAGGCCTGCGGTAAACAGCAGCAACTTGTCTTTTTCGCGTGGAGTTAATTCCATCGTTTTCTCCTATATGGGGTAAGGAACGAGGCGCGAATGGTGGTTTTTCCACTCCCGACTCCCCACTCCCCGTTTTTTACGTTGCCCAAATCCTGGGCGCGACTGCTTCACGACCCAAAGCCGCCGGACGCACCAGCGCCCAGACCTGGCGCAAGGCAGTCTGCGCGGCTTCCGAACCAGGCCCCAGATAGCGCGCCACCCAGACATCCGGCAATTGCGTCACCGCCAGACGGCCTTCAACGCGCAACGCGCGACAGGCATCGGTGATTTCCTGCGGCAGGGGCGGCCCCGCCCAGATCAGGCTGCCGGTGACCGGCTCACCAGCCATGCCCACGGCCGAGTCGAGCAGCGGGGAGCCGCCAGCGAGTACTGTCTGCTCATGCCAGAGCAGTTTGCCTTCACGACGGATTTCAGTTTTCTGGCGCCAGAGCCCTTCAGTGAAGCGTTCATCCGAGGCACGCCTGCCCAGGCAGACCACATCGACTGCCAGCAAACGCGCATCGTCAGCCAGATCAAACCCGTTGTGGATCGTGACATCGGCCCCGTTGAACAGCATGGTTTCCTGCGGCAGCCATTCCAGCACGGCACCGCTTGCCAGTTGTGCCTGCAGCGTCTGCCGGGCCGTGCGGCCAAAGCTGCGATACCACTTGGCCGCACCCGGACTGGTGATCAGGGTATGGGCGCCCGCGGCCAGATCGAGGTCGATCTGCAATTCATCGCCACCGGCGATGCCGCCGGGTGGATGCACGATGATGTGCAGGCAAACCTCGGGCCCTTCCGGATAGAGATGCTTTTGCACCCTTAAAGGGCCGTGGTGCATGCGCCGCACCGGAATAGTGCCAACATCGGAACATGCATAACCCAGCGACAGGCAGGCTTGCCAGTTATCGAAGCCGTTCACGATGCAATCTGGTGCGCGATCCATATCAAATCCGCACCGATTTTCTTAAAGCCATTTTTAACCGGACTCCGATTCAACCGTAGGACGGACTTCAGTCCGTCATACACTGGCCATACCATGCAGCAGTTTGACGGGTTAAAACCCGTCCTGCGGTCAAGCTGGCAAGGCAAGCGTCTTAAGTTAGATAGCCACGAGGGCCTTTACTTCCGGTAGAGCAAGTTCCGCGCCAGCCCCGCGACGGATCACCTCGCCACGCTCCATCACCAGATAACGGTCCGCCAGTTCCGCCGCAAAATCGTAGTACTGCTCGACCAGCAGGATCGCCATATCCCCGCGCTCGGCCAGCTGCCGGATCACCTGCCCGATCAGCTTGATGATCGATGGCTGTATGCCCTCGGTGGGTTCGTCCAGAATCAGAAGTTGGGGGCGACTGACCAGCGCGCGGCCGATGGCCAACTGCTGTTGCTGGCCACCGGACAGATCACCGCCACGGCGATGCTTCATTTCCTTGAGCACCGGAAACATCGCGTAGATTTCTTCCGGCACTTTTTTCGCCTCCCGCCCCGGCAGACGCGCCATGCCCATCAACAGGTTCTCTTCCACCGTGAGCCGCCCGAAAATCTCGCGTCCTTGCGGCACATAAGCGATACCGACCGCCACGCGCTCGTGCGGGCTCATCTTCATGATCGATTTGCCCTGCCACAACATTTCGCCACTCTTGGCCGGGATCACCCCCATCAGGCATTTGAGCAAGGTGGATTTGCCCACGCCGTTGCGTCCCAGCAGGCACGTGACTTCACCGACAGGCACCTCCAGCGAAACATCACGCAGGATATGGCTGCCGCCGTAGTATTGATTCAGATTGCTCACATTCAACATATTTGATCGGGGAGTGAGGAATGGGGAATGGGGAGTCGAAAATGCTTTCCCCACTTACCACTCCCTACTCCCTACCTCCCCAAGTAAACTTCGATGACCCGCTCATTGCCCTGCACCTCATCCAGCGATCCTTCCGCCAGCACACTGCCCTCGTGCAACACGGTCACCTTGTCGGCGATCTTGCCGACGAAACCCATGTCGTGCTCGACCACCATCAGCGTGTGGTTGTTGGCAAGCTCCAGGAACAGTTCGGCCGTGGCGTCGGTTTCGGCATCTGTCATGCCGGCCACCGGTTCATCAAGCAACAGCAGTTGCGGTTCCTGCATCAACAGCATGCCGATTTCCAGCCACTGCTTCTGCCCGTGGGACAGCAATCCGGCCGGGCGCTGGTATTCGCTTTTCAGGCGGATGCGCTGCAGCGTGGCGTCGATGCGGTCGCGCTCTTCGCCGGAGAGTTTCGCCTTCAGGCTGGCCCAGACCGACTTCTGCGTCTTCATCGCCAGCTCAAGGTTGTCGTAGACGCTCATGGCCTCGAACACGGTCGGTTTCTGGAACTTGCGCCCGATGCCGACTTGAGCGATCTGCGGCTCGGTGAGCCTGGTCAGATCCAGCGTCTGGCCAAAGTAAGCCATGCCGCTGTCAGGTCGGGTCTTGCCGGTAATCACGTCCATCATCGTGGTCTTGCCTGCGCCATTGGGGCCGATGATGCAGCGCAACTCGCCAACCTCGATATAGAGCGTCAGCTTGTTGAGCGCCCTGAAGCCATCGAAGGAAACCGTGATGTCTTCCAGATACAGCATCTGGCCATGGCTGGCATCCAGTCCGGGCTGCAGTACGCGTGCGCCACCCGAATCGCCCGACGGGCCGCCGTCGAATTGATGAATGTCTGCGTTCATTTGATCCCCCGCAGTTTGGCAATCAGGCCCAATACGCCGTTGGGCAGGAAGAGCGTCACGCCGATGAAGAGTGCGCCCAGGAAGAACAGCCAGTACTCGGCAAACGCCACGGTGAACCAGCTCTTGGCGCCGTTGACAATGGCCGCGCCGATCAGCGGTCCCACCAGCGTGCCACGCCCACCGACTGCGACCCAGATCGCCATTTCGATCGAGTTGGCTGCGCTCATCTCGCCGGGGTTGATGATGCCGACCTGCGGCACGTACAGCGCGCCGGCCAGCCCACAGATCATGGCCGAGACCACCCAGACAAACAGCTTGAAGCCGAACGGGTTGTAGCCGCAGAACATCACACGCGATTCGGCATCGCGGATCGCCGTCAGCACCCGGCCGTATTTGGAACGCACCAGCTTGATCGCGAACCACAGGCAAGCCACCAGCAGAGCGCCAGTCAGCAGGAACAGCACCGCACGGGTGGCGGGCGCGGCAATCTGAAAGCCCAGGATGCGCTTGAAGTCCGTAAACCCGTTATTGCCGCCGAAGCCGGTTTCGTTGCGGAAGAACAGCAGCATCGCCGCATAAGTCAGCGCTTGGGTGATGATCGAGAAATACACGCCCTTGATGCGGCTCTTGAAGGCAAAGTAACCGAACACCAGCGCCAGCAAGCCCGGCACCGCCACCACCAGGAACATGGCCCAGAGGAAATGCTCGGAACCCACCCAGTACCAGGGCAGCTCCTTCCAGTCGAGGAACACCATGAAATCCGGCAGATCGCTCTGGTAGTTGCCCTCGCGGCCGATGGCACGCATCAGGTACATGCCCATGGCATAACCCCCGAGCGCGAAAAACAGTCCGTGCCCAAGACTGAGCATGCCACCCACGCCCCAGACCAGATCGAGTGCCAGCGCAGCGATCATGTAGCACATGATCTTGCCCACCAGCGACAGGGTGAATGCGGATACATGCAGCGCATGCCCTGCCGGGAAGAAGGCGTGCCCGATCGGCATGCCGATCAGTACCAGCGTCATCAGGATCAGCAGCAGCGCACGCAGCCAGCCCGGCAGCCCTTGCCAGAGTTGAAAAGAAATGGGCGTTGTCATGATGCGTGCCTCACTCGACCGAGCGACCCTTGAGCGCAAACAGGCCCATCGGTCGTTTCTGGATAAAGAGAATGATGAAAACCAGGATGGCGATCTTGCCCAGCACCGCGCCGATCGACGGCTCAAGCACCTTGCTGACCACCCCCAGCCCCAGCGCCGCAATCACGGAACCCGCCAGCTGCCCTACCCCGCCCAGCACCACCACCATGAAGCTGTCGATGATGTAGCTCTGGCCGAGATCCGGCCCGACATTGCCGACTTGCGTCAGTGCCACGCCCGCCAGCCCGGCGATGCCGGAACCGAGTCCGAAGGCCAGCATGTCGACCTTGCCGGTCGGTACGCCCACGCAATCGGCCATGCGCCGGTTTTGCGTCACGGCACGCACAAACAGCCCCAGACGGGTCTTGTTGAGCAAGAGCCAGGTCAACACCAGTACGGCAGCGGCAAAGGCAATGATGATCATGCGGTTGAACGGCAAGGTCAGAGCAGAAGTCACTTCCCAGCCGCCCGACATCCACGACGGATTGGCGACTTCCACGTTCTGCGCGCCGAACAGCACCCGAATCGCCTGGATCAGGAACAGGCTGATCCCCCAAGTGGCGAGCAGGGTTTCCAGCGGGCGGCCATACAAGTGGCGAATCACTATGCGTTCCAGCACGATGCCGACCAGCCCGGACACCATGAATGCCACCGGCAAAGCAGCCAGCAAGTACCAATCGAGCAAACCCGGCAGATGAGCGCGGAACACGCCTTGCACGGCAAACGTGGCATACGCGCCAATCATCAAGAGCTCGCCATGCGCCATATTGATCACGCCGAGCAGGCCATAGGTGATCGCCAGACCCAGCGCGGCCAGCAGCAGGATGGAACCGAGCGACAAGCCACTGAACGCATGGCCGGCAAAGCCTTGCCACATCAAGCGATGCTCGATCGATTGCAGCGCCTTGGCAGCAGCAGCGCGCACGGCAGCACTGGGTTCGTTGCCAGCCTGGATCAGCGGCTCAATGCGCGATTTCACCGAAGGATCGCTGCTGGCGGCCAGCGCGTTTACCGCCTTCAGTCGCACATTGGCATCGGGGTGAGCCAGTTGCATGCGGGCAGCCAGACGGGACAGCAGCCCTTTCATTTCACTGTTGCTCTCCACCGTCAGCTGCTTTTCCACCATGGGCAGCAGCGCGGGATTTGCGCCATCCAGCAGCGCTTCTGCAGCCTGCTTGCGCACCGCCAGATCCGGATCGGCAATTTTGGTCGAAGCCAGCGCAACATCCAGTGCCGCGCGCACCCGATTGTTGACCATGACCGGCTGCAAACTATCGGCATCAACACTCACTGTTTGGCCGGTTTCGGCATCCACGATGCCTTTGTCCGTTTGCATGAATGCTTTGCTGCCGGCCTCATCGCTCAGCAGATTGCCATCCTGCAGTGCCTGCAACAGCGTCAGCAATTCAGGCGTGGGCGTGGCGGCCCACTGTTCGATCAGCTCGGCGCGCGTACCGTTGTCGGCAGCCAGCAGCTCGCTGGCCGGCCCGGCCTGCGCTGTCAGCGGCAGCAACAGACCTGCAAGCGCCAGTATTTTTATCAGCAGCATGCGAATCGGCATGTTGCATCTCCAGTCAAAGCCCGCTGAAACCTCTGCGGAAAATATTTGCATTCTTGTCGAGGGCCCTCTCCCCAACCCTCTCCCGCAAGCAGGAGAGGGGGTACCACATGCAGTCGGAAGGGCGAGACACCTCTCTCCCGCATCGGGAGAGAGGCTGGGAGAGAGGAACGCTATTTACTTGGCAGCAGCCATCTTGACTGGCGTATCCGCCTTCTTGTCATTACCTGCAATGAACGGGCTCCACGGATTGGCACGCACCGGCGCCTTGGTCTGCCACACCACCGAGAACTGGCCGTTCGGCTGCACTTCACCGATCATCACCGGCTTGTGCAGGTGATGGTTCTTTTCGTCCATCTTGAGCGTAAAGCCGCTCGGAGCCTTGAAGGTCTGGCCGTACATGGCCTGGCGTACCTTGTCCACGTCCGTGGTCTTGGCCTTGGCCACAGCCTGCGCCCACATGTGGATGCCGACGTAAGTCGCTTCCATCGGATCATTGGTCACCATCTTGTCCGCGCCCGGCAGCTTCTTGGCCACGGCGTAGGCTTTCCATTTCTTCACCCACTCGGTGTTGACCGGATTCTTCACCGACTGGAAGTAGTTCCACGCTGCCAGATGGCCGAGCAACGGCTTGGTGTCGATACCCTTGAGTTCTTCTTCACCAACCGAGAACGCCACCACTGGCACATCGGTCGCCTTCAGGCCGGCATTGCCCAGTTCCTTGTAGAACGGCACGTTGGAATCGCCGTTGATGGTCGAGATCACCGCGGTCTTCTTGCCTTCGGAAGAGAACTTCTTGATCTTGGCAATGATGGTCTGGTAATCGCTGTGGCCGAACGGGGTGTAGTCTTCCATGATGTCGGCATCGGCCACGCCCTTGGATTTCAGGAAGGCGCGCAGGATCTTGTTGGTGGTACGCGGGTAAACGTAATCTGTACCGAGCAGCACGAAGCGTTTGGCCGAACCGCCATCCTTGCTCATCAGGTATTCCACGGCTGGAATCGCTTGCTGGTTTGGTGCGGCGCCGGTGTAGAACACGTTGGGGGAGAGCTCTTCGCCTTCATACTGCACCGGGTAGAACAAGAGGCCGTTCAATTCCTCGAACACCGGCAAGACCGACTTGCGCGAAACGGAAGTCCAGCAGCCGAAGGTGGCGGCTACCTTGTCTTGCGTGAGCAACTGGCGGGCCTTTTCGGCAAACAGCGGCCAGTTGGAGGCCGGGTCGACCACTACCGGTTCGAGCTTCTTGCCCAGCACACCGCCCTTGGCGTTGATTTCATCAATGGCAAACAGCGCCATGTCTTTCAGCGAAGTCTCGGAAATGGCCATGGTGCCGGACAGCGAATGCAGGATACCGACCTTGATGGTATCGGCCGCGAAGGCGGAAGAACCGATACCGGCCAGGGCCAGCGAGGCGGCGATCACGCCGACTTTCAGAAAATTGCGACGGGTTGACATGCTCAGGCTCCTTGTAGATGGCGAAGTAGTTCTTGATGACTACGGGAGCCAGATTAAGGAGCTACGGGGTTTCCCGGAATACGTCAGATGACGTAGTGGGTACGCAGACATACGGTCGCAAGGATTTCCCGTTACAGCGCGAGTGAGGGCGGATTACAATTTCGACTTGAATCACCCTCCGGATCGATCATGCCTCCCATCCGTCTTGACCATGTACCCGATATCCGACTGATTGCCTGTGATATGGATGGCACCCTGCTCGATAACGACCATGCCATCCACGACGATTTCTGGCCCCTGGTCGATGAACTGCATGCGCGCGGCATCTTGTTTTGCCCGGCCAGCGGACGGCAGTACTACACCTTGCTGGATCAGTTCCGCCCGATTGCCGACAAGATGGTTTTCATTGCTGAAAACGGCAGCTACGTGGTGCAGCACGGCAAGGAGCTGAGTTCGGATTGTCTGGCCCCCGCCTCGGCTCGCGAGATGATCCGCGTATCGCGCACCATCAATGCGGGTGGTGCCAATATCGGTGTGGTGCTGTGCGGCAAACGCTCGGCCTATATCGAGCGCAGCGATGCCGCCTTCCTGGCGCAAACCCAGCCTTACTACCTGCGACTCGAAATCGTCGACGACCTGCTCACGATTGAGGACGAGTTCCTGAAAGTGGCAGTCTTCGATTTTGAATCGTCGGAACGCAATGCCGCACCGGCGTTCGCGCCGTATCGGGATACACTGCAGGTCGTCATATCCGGACAGAACTGGCTCGACATCATGGCGCCGCAAGCCAACAAGGGTATCGGCATCCGCCATATCCAGGATGCCCTGCAGATCACCCCCGACCAGACCATGGTGTTTGGTGATTTCCTCAACGATCTGGAAATGATGGATCACGCCACCTATTCGTTTGCCATGGCCAACGCCCATCCTCGCCTGAAAGAGCGCGCCAATTACCTGGCGCCGGGCAATACTGACAATGGTGTGGTACGCACGATCAAGTCCGTGCTGGGTATTGATCGTTAAACCCGACCCACAAACAAAAAACCGGATTCCACACCATGCGAAATCCGGTTTTTTTACGAACGAAGAAGCAGCGAATCAGGCAGTCACGCTCTCTTGCAGAAACGGGTAATCGATATAGCCTTCCTGCGGGTTGCTCATGCCATAGCCATAAAAACTTTCCGGACGCTGCGGATTCAATGGTGCATTGCGCAGCAGTCGCAGCGGCAGATCCGGATTGGCGATGAAATCCTTGCCAAACGAAACAGCATCGGCTTCGCCGGCGGCCAGCAGTTGCTCGGTACTGGCGCGGGTCAATCCCTGATTGGCGATGTACACGCCGCCGAATTCGGCTTTCAGCGTCGGCCCCAGGCGCGGCGCATCCTGCGATTCACGGGCAAACAGGAAGGCGATCTTGCGCTTGCCCAGTTCGCGTGCCACATAGCTGAAGGTAGCCAGCGGGTTGCTATCGCCCATGGTGTGGGAATCGCAGCGCGGCGCGATATGCACACCCACGCGGCCCGGCCCCCATACGCTGATGGCAGCGTCAGTCGCTTCCAGCAGCAGGCGGGCACGGTTTTCCAGGCTGCCGCCGTAGCGATCGGTGCGCTGGTTGGTGCTGTCCTGCAGGAACTGATCGAGCAGATAACCGTTGGCACCATGCAGCTCCACGCCATCGAAGCCGGCACGCTTGGCATTTTCCGCACCTTTGCGATAGGCCTCGATAATAGCCGGAATCTCTTCGGTTTCCAGCGCACGTGGCACCACGAAGTTGCGCATCGGGCGCAGCAGATTCACGTGCCCTTGCGGGGCAATGGCGCTGGGGGCCACCGGCAATTCGCCGCCCAGATGATCCGGATGCGAAACCCGGCCCACATGCCACAACTGCATGAAGATGCGCCCGCCCGCCGCATGCACGGCCCGCGTTACACCCTTCCAGCCTTCCACCTGCTCGTCAGTCCAGATGCCCGGCGTATCGGGATAGCCCACGCCCATCGGCATGATGGAAGTCGCTTCGCTCAAGATCAGGCCGGCACTGGCACGCTGGGCGTAGTATTCGGCCATCAGCGCGTTGGGTACGCGCCCGGCACTGGCACGGCAGCGCGTAAGCGGAGCCATCACGATACGGTTGGGCCAGTTCAGATCGCCAACCTGGATCGGATCAAACAGGGTACTCATCTTGTGTTCTCCATGAAGGGATGGGTGGATCAAAGTTCTTGCTGCATCTGCTGCAGGAATGCGGCGATCACAGCTTCGTTGCGCGAATAGAAAATCCATTGCCCGACCTTGCGTGTCGTCACCAGTCCGGCGCGCTGCAGGCAAGCCAGGTGCGCCGAGACGGTGGATTGCGACAATCCGGCTTTTTCGTAAATCTTGCCGGCACACACGCCCAGCTCGAACGAGTGCATCTGCTGCGGAAACTGCTGCGCCGGGTCTTTCAGCCAGGCCAGGATTTCGCGCCGCGCCGGGCTCGCAAGCGCTTTCATGATCTCGTCCGTATCAGGAACCGGCGTAGCCATTGATTCGACTCCAATAGAAATTTATTTCGCAATTTAACGAAATATTAAATCGATAAAAAACGAAATACAAGTCCAGCAAAGGGGAAAAATTGCGCTAACTACGCTGCACCACCCGCAACCAGCCGGATACGGGTAATCTCGGAAGGTGCGCCAAAGCGCTTGGGCGGCCCCCAGTAACCGGTGCCACGACTGATGTAGATCCAGAGGCGATCAAGCCGGTGCAGACCGGCAGTATAGGGTTGTTGCAGCGGCACAAACAGATTCCAAGGCCAGAACTGGCCACCGTGGGTATGGCCAGAAAGCTGCAGATCGAATCCGGCTGCCGATGCGGCTGCGGCAGAACGCGGTTGATGCGCCAATAGCACGCGCGGCACCCCTGCCGGGGCACCGACAAGAGCAAGTTGCGGATCGCTGCGCTGGGCCGGATCGAACTGATGAGCGCTGTAATCGGTGACGCCCGCCAATACCAGCACCGCATCGTTGTGAGCCAGCACTACGTGCTCATTCATCAGGCAGCGCAAGCCAATGCGCCCGAATTGCTCAACCCAGGCCGATGCGCCCGAATAGTACTCATGGTTCCCCGTCACAACAAAAACGCCATGCCGGGCCAAGAGTGTTGCCAGCGGCTGGATATCGTCCGCCAGCTGGGGCACGCTGCCATCGACCAGATCACCCGTGATCGCCACCACATCGGCATTCAGGCCATTCACGCGATCGACGACAGCCTGCACGTAATTGCGCTTGATCGTGGCACCGACATGGATATCGCTGAGCTGCACAATCGTGAATCCGGCCAGTGCGGGCGGCAACCCGGCAATTGGCACATCCACCTCCACCACACGCGGCAAGCGCCGGGCGTTGACGAAGCCGGCCAGCGTAACAATCAGTGCCAACCCGAGTACGGCAATAGCCGAGATTTCCAGTACGGTAGCGTTCGGGTCAACCATCGGAATCAGGGACAGCAACCCCAGCACGATCTGGCGCAGGAAAGTCAGCACAAACAAGGAGGAGAACAGCCCCATGGCGAGCGATCCCGCCCAGGTCAGCCGATCCGCCAGCGTCTGGCGGGCAATGAAAAAGTGCGAAAGCACGCCCAGCGGAATCAGCCCGGCCAGAACTACCAGCAGTGCGATACCCGCGCCCCACCCTGCCTGGTTCAGTGGCAGATCAGGCAAGAGTTGCCAGCCGATATAGGCATGCAGCACGATCAGCGAAACGCTGACGATCACGGCAAAACGGATCAGCCGGGCCGGAGAATGACCGGCCGACTGGGCAGGGCGTTGCGGGGAATCTTCCGGTACAGGCATGAGGCATCCTTGCGATGGGCGTGGCAGCGTGCCACAGGCATGGAGGGAATATGCGATCCAACGCCTGGAATCCAAGTCTGCCAAGAACATGTTCTAGCGAATTCGCTCCAGCGCCAGCGATGCCGCTGTCGTGCGTGTTTCCACACCCAACTTTTCGAAGATGTGTTCCAGGTGCTTGTTCACGGTACGCGGGCTCATTTCCAGGATCTCGGCGATATCGCGGTTGGTCTTGCCCAGGCTCAGCCAATACAGCACTTCCGCCTCGCGCCGGGTAAGCGGGAATGCCGTCAGCAGTGTTTCGATCGAGGCGGCGTCGTTCTCTTCGCGCAGCACCACCAGCCATTCCTCGTCGCCGGTCTGGTCATGGAAACTCGCCAGCAGGCGTCTGCCTTCCAGCACATTCAAGAGCGCCGGTATTTCGCGATTTTCGCGGCGGGCAACATCGGCGTGGCGGGTCCAGTCGAGCAGGCTTTGCGGTGCGAATTCTCCATGCGGACCGAAATGGTCGTTGAGTAACTGCCGCGCCAGCGGGGTCTGCCAGGTCAGCCGGCCGTTGGCAGCGGCAATCGCTACCGTGGCCTGCCCGAAAGCATCGAGTGCGCTGCGCGCCTGCTTCATCTGCCGGGCGTTGTGCATGTGCGCGGCGATGCGCGCCAGGATTTCCTGCGGTTTGATCGGCTTGGTCACGTAATCCGCACCGCCGGCGGCAAAGGCGGCCACCACGTGTTCCGTCTCGGTCAGCCCGGTCATGAAGACGATGGGGATAGCCTGCGTAGCAAAATCGGCCTTGAGCCGCCGCGCCACCTCAAAACCATCCATGCCCGGCATCATGGCATCGAGCAGGATCACGTCGGGCAGGCTGAGGCGCGCCCGGTGCAGCGCCGCTTCGCCATCGGTGGCCACCAGCACGGTGTAACCCACTTCGTCGAGCGCATCGTAAAGCAGCGAAAGATTGTCCGGTACATCGTCCACGGCCAGGACAATGCCGGATTGGCGCGTGTTCATGCTTCTCCCTTCAAGCCCTTGCGAATGATTTCGCGCAGCACATCGAACTGAAACTTGCCGACCTGTTCGCGCGCCAGCCGCACGAATTCGGCATACCGAGCATCCCCTTGCTCAATCCGGTCAAGCGCTTGGCGCACGCCACGCACATAGCCCAGCTCCAGCGCCGAATTCAGCGCCTGCAATTCATCCTCGGACGGGCTGACCCACTGCACGACCGGTGCGGCAAGCGGTTTGACCTGCAATAGCGGGGCCGGCGCGCTGACCCACTCCAGCGAGAGTTTGCGGCCTATCCATTCGAGCAGCTCTTCCACCTTCAGCGGTTTGAGAATGAAATCTTCGGCAGCGATTCCGACATCGTTTTCCTGCCCTTTCTCAAAGGCATTGGCCGAGATGATGGCGATTTTGGCGTCGCTCAGCCCTTGCTCACGAATCCGGCGAATGGTTTCCCAGCCATCGATACCGGGCATGGCCAGATCCATGAACACCAGATGCGGCCGGAAATGCGGCAACAGCGCCAGGCATTCGATGCCGGATGCCGCCTCTTCCACCTGGAACCCGAGCGGGGCCAGCACGCTGCGCAGCATTTCGCGATCGACGCGTTCGTTATCCACCACCAGAATGCGCCGGCGTGTGCCGACATAACCAATGCGAGTGGAACGCGGCAACGCAGCTTCCGCCTGCGCACCGTGTACCTGTGGCAGGTACAGGCGCACCGTGAACAGGCTGCCCTTGCCGGGTTCGCTGGTCACGCGCATCTCGCCCCCCATCAGGTCGGTAAGCATCTTGCCGATGGTCAACCCCAGGCCGGTGCCGGTAGTACCGCCCCGCACCGCACTGCCACGCTCGAACGGCTCGAAAATCCGCCCCACCTCATCTTCGGGAATACCGGGCCCGGTATCGCAGACTTCGAAGGTGGCCATCTCGCGCAGATAGGCCAGCTTGAAGGTGACGCTGCCGCTGGCCGTGTATTTCACGGCATTGCCCAACAGGTTGATCAGGATCTGGCGCAGGCGTTTTTCATCAGCACGCACCACGGCAGGCAGCTCGGTGGGTGCCTCGTAGATGAAATCGAGCCCCTTGCCGCGTGCCTGCAGCTCGAACATGGCGACAATCTGCTCGATGAATCCGGCGAAATCGAGCGGCCTGATATCGAGCGTGAGCTTGCCGCTTTCGATCCGGGCGATGTCGATCGTGCCTTCGATCACGGAAAGCAGATGATCACCGCTGCGGCGGATTACTTGAATGGCCTGCTGGCGCGAGGGTGGGATGGCAGGATCGCCATCCAGAATCTGCGCATACCCGAGGATGGAATTGAGCGGCGTGCGCAATTCGTGGCTGATCGCCGTGATGTAGCGGCTCTTGGCGTGATTGGCCTGCTCGGCAGTCTGGCGGGCCTTCTGCAACTGCTCATCGGTGCGCTGGTGCGATTCGATTTCCTGCAGCAGCAACTGGGTCTGCCGGTTGGATTCTTCCTGCGCCACCTGCCGGCTCTTGTGGGTCAGCACCATCCACCATGCCACCACGCTGCTGACCAGCAACAGTGCAGCGAAAATGCGCAGGAAGGTATCGGCCAGATGCGGCGACGGGGCAAGCTCGCCGTTGAGTTCGAGGTAATAAAGCAGGCCCAGTACCAGCATCAGGAAGGAAACAATGCCGGTCATCAGCAACAAATAATGCCCCAGCCCGCGCGAGAGGAATGGCAGAACACTGCGTGGCAACAGGCGCTCCAGCAGGCTGGCCCACTGCACGGCAAGGCGGGCATGCGGCTTGCACAGATCATCACAGCGCGCATCGAGCGTGCAGCACAGCGAACAGATCGGCCCCTGATACGCCGGGCAATGCGCCATATCCTCGGCTTCGTACTCGCGCTCGCACACCACGCAGTGATGCAGGTGGCCATCGAACGGCGCGGATTTGCGTGCCAGGTAATAACGCCCGCTTGTCAGCCAGGCCAGTGTCGGCGCAGTCAGCAGCGCTGTGACGATGGCCAGGAAGGGCGCGAACGGCTTGAGCGTGGCACCGAATAATCCCACATGCGCGCACACCGATAGGATGGAGGCTAGCGCCATGGTGCCCACCCCGACCGGGTTGATGTCGTAGAGGTGGCTGCGCTTGAATTCGATGCCGGGCGGAGAGAGCTTGAGCGGCTTGTTGATCACCAGATCGGCCACCACAGCCATGATCCAGGAAATCGCCACGTTGGCGTACAGGCCCAGTACCTGCCCCAATGCCTGGAAAACTTCGAGTTCCATCAGCATCAGCGCGATCAGCGTATTGAATACCACCCAGACCACCCGGCCAGGATGGCTGTGCGTCAGGCGCGAAAAGAAGTTGGACCACGCCAGCGATCCGGCATAGGCGTTGGTCACATTGATCTTGATCTGCGACAGGATCACGAACAGCACCGTGATCGCCACCGCCCAGCCGGCCCACGGAAACACCAGCGAGAAACCGATCAGATACATCTGGTTCGGGTCTACCGCCCGCTCCAGCGGCACGGCCGCGCGGATTGCGAGCCAGGCCAGCAGCGCACCACCCAGCATCTTGGCCACGCCAGGTACCAGCCACCCTACCCCGCCGAGCAAGGTCGCCCAGCGCCAGCTACGCCGGTTGCTATCATCACGACGCGGCATGAAACGCAGGTAATCAGCCTGTTCCCCCATCTGGGTAATCAGGGCAATACCCACCGTAAATGCCGTGCCGAACAGCGACAAATCAAAGCCAGTGGCATTCTGGCTGCCGCCGTATTGCCAGATGCCGGCGAGTGCATGTCCATCCTTTTGGAACACGTACAGATAAGGCAGCACCAGCAACAACAACCAGACCGGCTGGGTCCGGGCCTGCAGGCGGCTGATCGCGGTAATGCCATGCATCACCAGCGGCAGGATCACCAGCGCACACACCAGATAGCCCCAGGCAGGTGCAATGCCCAACCCGAGCTCCAGTGCATAGGCCATGACCGCCGCTTCGAGCGCAAAGAAAATGAAGGTAAACGAGGCGTAAACCAGCGAGGAAATGGTCGAGCCGATGTAGCCAAAACCCGCGCCGCGCGTGAGCAGATCCATGTCCACGCCAAAACGCGCGGCATAGATGCTGATCGGCCAGCCGGCCAGAAAGATCACCAGGCTGGAAGCCAGAATCGCCCAGAAAGCATTCAGGAAACCGGCCTGCACCATCATCGTGGCACCCACGGCCTCCAGCACCAGAAACGAAGCCGCACCACCCACTGCAGTATTGGCCACCTGCCAGATAGACCACTTGCGGAATGCACCTGGCGTGTAGCGCAGCGCGAAATCTTCCAGCGTTTCGCGCGCCACCCAGCTATTGTAATCCCGGCGCACCTTGATGATGCGCTGCTGGGGCCGGTTCGGTGCAGCGTTCAAGGCAGAGCCTCAGCACAAAGCAACATCAGGAACGCGCGCCGAACAGGTAGCGTTGCGATTTCTCCGGGCGAGCTTCGTTTTCCGCCTTGGCGTGTACGGACTGATGCGGCAGGAGCATTTCGCGCAGGCGCAGAACCAGAACGAGCAGATCCTCATTCGAGGTTTCATCCTCGATCTCGGTCAGCCGGTTACGGGCGTACTGTGGATCGTTCCTGAGCCGATCCAGATCAACGGATTGATCCAGTTCGCGGCGAACCTGAAGTTTCAGGCGGGCCAGCAGGCGTAACAATTCGATATCTTCGTTCATGGGCGCGTCATTTTTGTTATGGATTATGACGTCTGTCTTGCAAACACCATGCCAGACATAGCGACAACATGAAAGCGGATTTACGCCTGAAACGGGGCCGCCACACCGTGTTCATCCGGACACGCTGCACCATATGCGTGAATATAGTGATTCATTCTGGTGCAGATAACAGTTGAGACCGTTTCCAGGATATACAGTTGATCGTTTTATGCGCCTGTTTCTCTCGACAAGATAACAGTGTGCATCTGCATCGCCTGCCGATTGCCGGGGAAAATGATAGCCATACAAAATCCATCGCCAATCAAAGGAGTGCATATCATGGACACCACCTGTCTTCATGCCCGGCAAACGATTCAGTACACGGCCCAGCAAGGCGAGCGTGTAGTCTGCGATACGGGCAAGTTGTGGCTGACGGATTGCGGGGACGACATCATCCTGCAAGACGGTGAACAGTATCAGATGCAGGGTGATTCAATCGTTATCGAATCGCTGAGCAAAGACTGCTTCTTCCATACCGAAAGTAGCAGCACGCAACCGGGCTGGCGCCAAAAACTGCACCAGTCGCTGGAAAAATTGCTGCACGGGCATGTCACACCGCATGCAACTGTCTGATTGAAAAAAGCATGGAAAAAGCCATTCACGCTCTGCGATGAATGGCTTTTTTGGATCAAAAATCCGGTCAAACGCCGTGAATCATGTCCGCTGCCAGCGTACCCAAGCGCTGGATGGCACGCTCGTGCCGCATGGTCCACGGCTCGACGCAACAGATGCGCAGACAGTTGCGATAACTGTGGCTGGGTGAAAACAGCGGCCCCGGCGTAAAACTGATCCCCTCAGATAACGCGCGTTGCAACAACAACAAGGTATTCACCGCCGGGTTCAACTCCAGCCAGAGCACATAGCCGCCTTGCGGCACATGCAAACGGCTGTCTGCCGGGAAGAAACGCTGAATGGCCGCCACGGCGCTGGTTACCTGCTCGGCACAGGCCTTGCGCAGGCGGCGCAGATGGTGCTCGTAACCGCCGCTTTCCAGGAAACGTGCAATCGTGCGCTGCAGCGGCATCGAGGTCGAGTAGGTGTTGATGAACTTGAGTTCTTCCAGCTCGCGCTGGAAACGACCGGCCGCCACCCAGCCCACTCTGAAGCTTGGCGCCACCACTTTGGTGAACGAACCGATATGCATCACGCTGCCGTCGCGATCAAACGCCTTGGCGGGTCGCGGCCGATCGCCGTGATAACAGAACTCCCCGTAGATATCGTCCTCGATCAACGGAATCTTGCGCTCGGAAAGAATCTCTACCAGACGCTTCTTGTTTTCATCCGGCATCAGGCTGCCAAGCGGATTGGAGAAATTGGGCAGCAGTACGCAAGCCTTGACCGCATTATTGCGCGTAGCCAATTCCAACGCCTCGATCGATATACCGGTCTGCGGATGCGTCGGGATTTCCAGCGCCTTGAGCCGGAAACTTTCCAGTATCTGCAACAGCCCGAAATACGCCGGGGATTCAATCGCCACCACATCACCCGGCTGCGTCACCGCACGCAGGCAAAGGTTGATCGCTTCCAGCCCGCCGTGCGTGATCAGGATTTCATCGGCATCGATCTGGCCACCCCAGATCAGCGAACGCCGGGCAATCTGTCTTCTCAGTTCCAGATCGCCGCACGGCCTGCCGTAGTCGGACAAAAGCTCTGGCTCCTGTCGTGTCACCTGGGCCAGAAGCCGCTGCAATTGCTGATTGGGGTAGAGCTTGGGCGAAAGGATCGCCAGGCCAAAATCCACCCGGATATCATGCAGACGCGCCAATTCTGCCGGCTGCAACAGCGGATCGATGATGACTTCAGAAGGTTTCTGCGGCGGCTGGGTAATCTCAGGCACGGCAAAGCCACGCTGCGCCCGAACATAAAAGCCGGATTGTGGGCGCGCTTCGATATAGCCGCGATCTTCCAGCTCCCGATAGGCTTCCATCACCGTTGTCAGGCTGACTTGCCGCTGCGAAGACAGCTTGCGGATGGACGGCAGCTTTTCGCCGGCTTTGAGCACACCCGAGGTGATTGCCTGGGCCAGCTCTTCCGCCATCTTGTAATAAAGCGTGCCGGTGCGACGCGGGGTCTGGGAGGTAAGATTGGTGAGATCGTTCATGGTGCCATCCATCATATAGGCTTGAAGATAGCAGAGTCAGCCCGGGGATAACAGATACACTTCAGCAATTAAAAATAGAAAAGTGTACTGGTTTATGGCGCAATGGCGGAGGCTGCAGAGCCATCCGTGCGACTGGCGTTAAGTGGCGGAATGGTTGCGGGCTTGTGTTTATCCAGAATCTGGAAAAACACTTCGTCCTGTTTGAGCATGCCCAATTCGCTGCGTGCACGCTCTTCAATCGCATCCGAACCGGTTTTCAGATCGCTGACTTCCGCCTCCAGCGCGGTATTGCGTTCCTTGAGCTGGCCGTTGTGGGCCATATGCTCACTGACTTGCTGATCCAGTTGCCATACCCGCAGCCACCCGCCCTTACCTACCCAGAGTGGCCATTGCAAAGCTGCAATCACGACAGCAAAAAATATGGCAAGCAAACGCACGTTTCAAGTCGGCCCTATAAAAGAAAACCGGAGCCCAGGCTCCGGTTCGGGATGTTACACCATTCGGCGGGCGTCTAGCGCCCGCACAAACAGTTTTAGCGCTTGATCTGGTAGAACGCAGCCTTGCCCGGGTAGTAGGCAGCATCACCGAGTTCTTCTTCGATGCGCAGCAGCTGGTTGTACTTGGCCATGCGGTCGGAACGGCTCAGCGAACCGGTCTTGATCTGCATGCAGTTGGTAGCCACGGCCAGATCGGCAATGGTGCTATCTTCGGTTTCACCGGAACGATGGCTCATCACGGAGGTGTAGCGGTTGCGCTTGGCCAGATCAACAGCCTTCAGGGTTTCGGACAGCGAACCGATCTGGTTAACCTTGATCAGGATCGAGTTGCAGATACCCTTTTCGATGCCTTCGGCCAGGATCTTGGCGTTGGTCACGAACAGGTCGTCACCCACCAGCTGTACCTTGTCGCCCAGACGGTCGGTCAGGATCTTCCAGCCGTTCCAGTCGCGCTCGCCCATACCGTCTTCGATCGAGATGATCGGGTAGCCGTTCACGAGGCTTTCCAAGTAGTCAACTTGCTGCTCGGAAGTCAGCTTGCGGCCATCGCCCTTCTTGTAGAAGTACAGACCGGTGTCTTTCTCGAAGAATTCGGAAGCAGCGCAATCCAGACCGATGCAGATGTCTTCGCCAAACTTGTAGCCAGCCTTGGCAACCGCTGCAGCGATCATTTCCAGCGCTTCTTCAGCGTTGGCCACGTTCGGGGCGAAACCACCTTCGTCACCCACGGTGGTCGGCATGTGCTTGTCATGCAGCACCTTCTTCAGGTTGTGGAACACTTCAGCGCCCATGCGCAGGGCTTCGCGGAAGGTCGGAGCGCCAACCGGGATGATCATCAGTTCCTGGAAGTCCAGGCTGTTGTTGGCGTGCTCGCCACCGTTGATCACGTTCATCATCGGCACCGGCAGAGCCATCGGGCCGGAACCACCTACGTAGCGATACAGCGGCAGACCGGCTTCTTCAGCGGCAGCCTTGGCCACGGCCATGGAAACGGCCAGAATGGCGTTGGCGCCCAGGCGGCCCTTGTCTTCCGTGCCATCCAGATCGATCATGGTCTTGTCGATGAACGCCTGATCGGCAGCATCGAGGCCGATGATGGCTTCGCAGATTTCGGTGTTGATGTTTTCAACAGCCTTCAGAACACCCTTGCCCAGATAGCGGGACTTGTCGCCATCGCGCAGTTCCAGGGCTTCACGCTCACCGGTGGAAGCGCCGGACGGCACAGCGGCACGGCCCATCACGCCAGATTCCAGCAGAACATCTGCTTCAACAGTCGGGTTGCCGCGGGAATCCAGAATCTCGCGGGCGATTACTTCAACGATTGCACTCATTTGCACATCCTCAAGTAGAAACAAGCCAGGCTACACAAAAAAACCGTAAGAAAATAACACAGGTTTTCAGGAAAAACTGTGTTTTCAATCAATGCAATGTAATTTGGTCACATCATCGAGCATCTTCAGCACGCTGAGCAACTCACGCATCCTGGGCAATGGCCAGGCATTGGGCCCATCAGAGAGCGCCTTGGCTGGATCAGGATGCGTCTCCATGAACAGACCGGAAATGCCAACCGCCACGGCCGCGCGCGCCAGCACCGGCACGAACTCGCGCTGACCGCCGGAGGAGGTTCCCTGTCCACCCGGCAATTGCACCGAGTGCGTGGCATCGAATACCACCGGACAGCCAGTTTCGCGCATGATCGCCAGGCTGCGCATGTCGCTGACCAGATTGTTATAACCGAAAGATGCGCCACGTTCGCATACCAGGATATTGTCAGCTCCGCCACTGGCTTCACGCGCCTTATCCACGACATTCTTCATGTCGCCAGGCGCCATGAACTGGCCTTTCTTGATATTCACCGGCTTGCCGGACGCGGCAACGGCATGAATGAAGTCGGTCTGGCGACACAGGAAAGCAGGTGTCTGTAACACATCTACCACGGCAGCCACTGCCGGGATTTCTTCTTCGGTATGCACGTCGGTCAATACCGGCACACCGATCTCGCGCCGCACCTTGGCCAGAATTTCCAGCCCGGCATCCATGCCGGGGCCACGGAAAGACTTGCCAGAGCTGCGGTTGGCCTTGTCAAAACTGGCCTTGAAGATATACGGGATATTCAGCGCGGTGGTGATTTCCTTCATTTCGCCGGCGATATCGAGACACATCTGCTCGCTTTCGATCACGCAAGGACCGGCGATCAGGAAAAATGGCTTATCGAGACCGACATCAAATCCGCAAAGTTTCATGGATGGCTCCGTGAGGCATGAGGCGTGAAGCGTGAGGAGCAAGATCTAACTCCTCATACCTGACGCCTCACTAGGTTTTCAGCAGGAAAGACCTTCGCGGCCATTTTCCTTGGCATACGCAATCGCCGCTTCGATATAGGCCTTGAACAGCGGATGACCATCACGCGGTGTGGACGTGAATTCCGGATGGAACTGGCAAGCGAAGAACCAGCGATGATTCGGCAGCTCGACCGTTTCCACCAGTTGTTCAGCACCAGCCGATTTGCCGCTGATCTTGAGTCCGGCGCCTTCCAGACGGGCAAGATAATGGTTGTTTACTTCATAACGATGACGATGGCGTTCGGTAATCACCTCGGCGCCATAAACCCTGGATGCAAGGGAATCTGTCACCAAGCGGCATTCCTGCGCCCCCAGGCGCATGGTGCCACCCATATTGGAGTTTTCATCGCGTTTTTCGATCTTGCCATCGTGGTTGACCCATTCCGAGATCAACGCCACAACCGGATATTCGGTTTCCAGATCAAATTCCGTCGAGTTGGCGCCCTGCATACCGGCCATATCGCGCGCATATTCGATCAGCGCAATCTGCATACCCAGACAGATGCCCAGGTAAGGAATATTGTTTTCGCGTGCAAAACGCACTGCCTTGATCTTGCCTTCCACGCCGCGCTTGCCAAAGCCGCCCGGCACCAGAATGGCATCCATATCCTTCAGGCAGTCAATGCCTTCGGTTTCCAGGTTTTCGGAATCGACGAAGGTGATCTTCACTTCGCTACCGGTATGGATGCCGGCGTGCTTGAGCGCTTCGATCAGCGATTTGTACGATTCGGTCAGGTCGACATACTTGCCAACCATGGCGATGCGCACGGTCTGGGTTGGATTGTTGATGGCATCAACGATCTTGTCCCACATCGACAGATTGGCCGGCGGCTGATGATCAAGCTGCAACTGCTTGCAGATGATGTCATCGATACTCTGCTCGCACAGCACGCGCGGGATCTGGTAGATCGACGGCATATCCGGACAGGAAATAACTGCGCGCTCCTGCACATTGGTAAAGAGCGCGATCTTGCGCTTTTCTTCCTCGGGAACCGGACGATCGGCACGGCAGATCAGTACATCCGGCTGAATGCCGATTTCGCGCAATTCCTTGACGCTGTGCTGGGTTGGCTTGGTCTTGATCTCGCCTGCTGCCGCGATATAGGGCACATAAGAAAGATGCACGAAACAGGTATTGTCACGCCCCAGCGTAACGCCCATCTGGCGGATCGCTTCCAGGAACGGCAGTGATTCGATATCGCCAACCGTACCGCCAACCTCGATCACGGCCACATCAGCCGCGCCGGCACCTTGCTTGATGAAGAGTTTGATCTCGTCGGTAATATGCGGGATCACCTGCACAGTCTTGCCCAGGTAATCGCCACGACGTTCCTTGCGGATCACCGATTCGTAAATCTGGCCAGTGGTGAAATTGTTGCGCTTGCTCATCTTGGACGAGATGAAACGCTCATAGTGGCCCAAGTCCAGATCGGTCTCGGCGCCATCTTCGGTCACGAAGACTTCACCGTGCTGGAAAGGACTCATGGTACCCGGATCCACATTGATATATGGATCCAGCTTCATCATTGTGACCTTCAGGCCACGCGATTCAAGGATGGCAGCAACGGAAGCGGCAGCAATGCCCTTGCCCAGCGAGGAGACCACACCACCGGTAACAAAAATAAACTTGGTCATGGCTATAGGAGGGAATTTGAATCGCGCATTCTATCTGAAGCAGTACTCCCTCTCAATTCTGGACAAACCCTGATGCTTCTGCTTATCGCTGAATTCCGACCTGCGGCAGGCACAATATTCCCGATATTGCACGGCAACATTTTTCTGGAAAAACAAAACCGTCTGTCTATCATGAGTAAGGTTCCCATCCTGTCCGGCACAAGCTGGCACATCCCAACTTCACGCAAGGAGTCTTTCATGAAACGTGTTGCACTGGTCACTGGCGGCATCGGCGGCATCGGTACCGCCATCTGCAAGAAACTCGCCGATACGGGTCACACTGTCGTTACTTGCGATATCCAGGCGGAACGTGCAAATGCCTGGGTGGCAGATATGAAAACCCAAGGCTATGACTTCAAGGTCTACGTGTGCGATGTCACGGATTTTGACCAATGCGCGCGCATGGCCGAGCAGATCACGGCCGAGGTTGGGCCGGTTGACGTTCTGGTCAACAACGCCGGCATCACGCGCGATGCCGTGTTCAAAAAACTGGCCAAGGTCGACTGGGATGCTGTGTTGGGCACCAATCTCGATTCCGTCTACAACGTTTCCAAGCAATTCTGCGAAGGCATGACCGAACGCGGCTGGGGCCGCATCATCAACATGTCATCCGTGAATGGCCAGAAAGGACAATTCGGCCAGACTAACTACTCTGCGGCCAAAGCCGGCATGCACGGCTTTACCAAGGCCTTGGCACAGGAGGTGGCGCGCAAGGGCGTTACCGTCAACACCATCAGCCCCGGCTACATCGGCACCGAAATGGTCATGACCATCAAGGAAGAAGTACGCAACCAGATCATTTCGACCATTCCTGTGGGTCGTTTGGGCAAGCCGGAAGAAATCGCCGACATGGTCGCCTATCTGGCCAGCGAATCCGGCTCATTCATCACGGGCTCGAATATTTCCATCAACGGTGGCCTGCACATGTTCTAGTCGGGCCTGCTGAATTTTGCGGACCAGGCTTGATCACTCATGAATCAACCTGGTCAACGCAACATGGATTTGCATCCACCCCGACAAACCGCATAGAATAGCGGCGCTTCGCGGGCGTCGTATAATGGTAATACCCAAGCTTCCCAAGCTTGTGCCGTGGGTTCGATTCCCATCGCCCGCTCCAGATTGTTAGCATCAGAAAGGCCAGCTCAAATGAGCTGGCCTTTCTGTTTTCGATGACCTCATCGATTGCGACGAGTGCTTTCGAATTCGATCTCATCAGTAGCGGTTCAGTATTTGCGGAAGTGGCACTCAAGCCAGGCTATGTTCCTTGATCAGACCTTCGCGATAGGCATGCAGCAAGGCATGCAGCTCATCGATCTGCTGCTGAAATTCGCGCCCTCTGTCGGTATCGCCAATCAACAGACGTTCGGGATAGGTGTAGATCACCTCGGTTTCCGTATCGATATCCACGGCCTCGGAAACCGCTTTTTGTCTTGATTCGAACGGCTGGTGCGCCGCCAGCAACAACTCGCGCGAGTTCGAAATCAGGGTATAGCCGGCAATACCGGTGTCTTTCTGGTAAGCGCGCGAGAAACCTCCATCAATCACGATCAGCCTACCGTTAGCCTTGATTGGCCGTTCACCCTTGCTGACTTTGACCGGTACGTGACCATTGATAATGAATCCAGTATCCGGATTCAGGCCAAATTCCAGCAGGATCTTGCGGGCAGTTTCTTCCTGATCGCGCAAGGCATAGTAGGCATTGCGCTTTTCCACGTGCGTGGATTTGTCTGCCAGGAAATAACGCTCGAAGGTGGCCATCTTTTCCTTGCCGAACAGGGGCGACTGTGGTGCACACCACAGGAACCACAGCGTATCCATGCCGTAGAGTTTCTGTTCCGGATTGCCAATATCGAAATAGCCTTGGCGCGCCAGCCGGTCGACCCGATCCAGAAATGCCTTGCCGGCAAACGATTGGCCATCCACATCAAAGCAGCGGAATTCACCATCTTCGCGCATGGAAATGCAGCCGTGATAGAGCAAGTTGCCATTGTGGGCCAGATAGAGGCTGCCCTTGGCAAACAGGAAGCGTACATGCTGCTGCAGCTTGCGGCTTTCCACAAACGCCTGCTTGAGCTTGTCGACCACGATACGCTCTTCCGGTGTCAGGGCTTCCGGATCAGCCGGGTCGATGGTCGGGAAGTGTTTGTCCAGCAGCGGATACTCCTGGCCATCCAGATTGATGATGCCGCGCGCATAGTCGATTTGGGTCAGCAGGCGCCGATCATCCATCTGGTAATGCGGACGACGCCTGATGATCTGGCTTTCCAGCTTGAACTGGATGATCGCCATGGCCTTCTGCATCTTGGCCATAAGCTGGATTTCCTGATTGGAAAAAGTGTGGTCCTTGGGCAGCTTGGGCTGAAACAATTCACATGGATCATCCTGATAGGCATCCAGCACGAAGGAGGCCAGCGGCATCAGGCTGATGCCATAGCCGTTTTCCAGCGATTCCATATTGCCGTAACGCAGGCTGATGCGAATGACGTTGGCCATGCTCGCTTCGTTGCCGGCAGCAGCACCCATCCACAAAATATCGTGATTGCCCCACTGGATATCGACCTGATGATGCTTCATCAGCAAATCCAGAATGATATGTGCTCCTGGTCCGCGATCGTAGATATCGCCGATCACGTGCAACCGTCTTACCGCCAGACGCTGGATCAGTTCTGCCAGCGTGGTAATGAACATCTGCGTGCTGCCGGTGGCAATGATGGTATCGATCTGGCACTGATAATAGGCGGCCTTGAATTCCACGCCTTCCTGGTCATACAACAATTCCTCGATCGTTTCAGCCACATGCTTGGGCAGGAAATTGCGCACGGCCTCGCGCCGGTATTTGGCAGTGAGATGCCGGCACAATCTCACCAGACGGATCAGTGTCAGGCGGCTCCACTCTTCCACATCCGGCACGGATTTGAGCATCAGAGGCCCCTTCAATTCGGGGTAATAGATCAACGCTGCCAGATCCCGACGCTCACGCTTGGTCATGGAATTGGCGAACATTTCCTCGATCTTGCGCCAGATCGATCCAGCTCCGTTACGCACCACATGCTCGAATGCCTCGTGCTCGCCATGCACATCCGACAGGAAATGTTCCGTGCCTTTGGGAAGCTGCTGCTGCGCGGTCAGGTTGATGATGGCGGTCGATGCAGCCTGGATCGACGGGTATTTCTCGGATAGCAGTTGCAAATACTTCAGCGATAAATCGACAGGTGGATTGGTGCTGTAATTTTTTTGCGGAACTCGGCTCATCCGTGATCTCCATGCGCCAGTCATCCTGGCCTGCTTGCGTAATGCGATAGTGTAAAACCTGGGTACGGTAAAACGGTACTGTCGACAGCCTCATATTCGCTGGGGAAATGGCAACTTGCGATGGCGGGTAATCCATACGCCGGCAAACACGGCTATGGCCCCGGCAAACTGCAGCGGGCCAAACGATTCATTCAACAGCAGGTAACCAAAAATCACGGCAAAAACCGGGGAAAGATTATTGAAAACCGAAGCACGCGTGCTGCCGATGATACCAGCGCCCCAGATCCACAGAAAATTGCCCAGACACAGCGCCAGTACGCTGGAAAACACCACACTGCCCCAGGCATTGAGTGGTAATCCTGCCCAGTTGATCGTCAGCACGCTGCCAGCAGAAAATGGAAACATCAACAGCGTAGTCATCAGCATCAGCGCTGCGGTGATCTGGTAAGTGGAATACTTTTGCAGCAAGGGCCGCGAGAATACCGTGTAATAGGCGTAGCCGAATTGCGCTAGCAGCATCAAGCCGGTGCCGACGAGATGGGTGCTGGCCAGACTGATTTCCTTGCCGGATCCGAGCACGATGAATGCCACCCCGGCCATTGATAAACCAATCCCGACCATGGCCGGCCGCGTCAGCGCTTCCAGGCCGAAAAACTTGTTGATCAGCACCACACTTACCGGCAGCAAACAAAGCAGAAACGAGGCATTGCCAGCGGTGGTACGCAGCACGCCTTCGGCAAAACAGACCTGGAACACCAGAAAGCCGAAAGCACTTACTTGTAGCACCTTGCGCAGATCCTCTTGCTCGAATTTCCGGTAAGTTCCAGACAGCCACAACGCTAGCATGGCCACGATCGTCGCCACCACCATGCGGGCAAAGTTGTAAGGCATGGGCGAGAGATATTGCAGCCCGACCTTGACCACGGGGGGGTTGGCACCCCACACCACAGCCACGGCAAACAGTATCCATTCCACGTACCCCTTGCGGGTGTCTGTCAGTTCATGCTGTCGCATTGCTAAACCCCGATTTGTCTTTATTTGCATTACGCTGATTTTGGACTTTTTCCTGCTTGCTGGCCATCGCATACTCTCCCGTGCATTCAGCTGTTACCAAGCAGCTCAAGGTCATGCAGCAGCAAGCGTACTTGTAATTTTTCCATGAACAGCCGCAAGAAATTGAACACGATCAATTACGACACCCCGCAGATCAGGCAATGTATCGCATCCGTCGCGCAGACAAAAATCGTTATCATTTTACGTTAATGTGCCCGAACACAAGGCTCACACCCTCATCGCAGCCCCTCCATCCGAAAGGAAAGTGCGCACCATGAAGCCCAGGATCATTCCCACTCAACATGAAATCACCCTCGGCGATTCGGATGTGATTGTCTCCAAGACCGATCTCAAGGGGCGTATTACTTACGCCAACCGGCTGTTCATGCGCATTGCCAACTATTCGGAAAAGCAGCTGCTGGATGTCCAGCACAACATCATTCGCCACCCGGAAATGCCGCGCGGAGCATTCAAGCTGCTGTGGGACACTCTGAAAGCCGAGCGTGAATTTTTTGGATATGTAAAGAACATGACTGCGGATGGGCATTTCTACTGGGTGTTCGCCAATATCACGCCTGATCGCGATGCCAGTGGCAGGGTGGTAGGGTATTTTTCGTTCCGGCGCAAGCCAAGGCAGGAAGCGGTCAATGTGATCGAACCCATCTACCGCGAGATGCTGGCCGTGGAAAAAAATGCCGGGCCTGCAGCAGCCCCCGATGCCTCGATTGCGTTCCTGCTAAACAAGCTCAGCAGCATGGGCACCACATACGAACGCTTCATCCTTGAACTCTGAGCGAACATTGCACATGAAAAAAAATTCCGGCATCAGCAAGGGCATCCCGTTTTATCGTCACCAGATCCTGTTTGTGTGCATTGCCTTTACCCTGCTCAATGTGGCTTTGGTGGTGTGGGTCTCATTGCAGCATGGCTTTCAATGGTTGACGCTGCTATTTCCGTTCGCCTCGGCCATATTTGCCTGTTTTGCCTGGATTCGTTTCAAACGCCCGATGGATTTCCTGGAAAAGATGGAACTGTTGCTGGCCGATTCCAGAAAAGGACAGTTGCATCTGCGCATTACCAACACGGCTGGGCTGGGCGAAATCGGCAAGGTTGCCTGGGAACTCAACGAGTTGCTCGACATCATCGAAACCTATTTCAAGGAAGTGAATACCTGTTTCCAGCTGGTTTCGGAAGGTACGTTCTACCGCAAGGCCATTCCGGACAGCCTGCCGGGCGAGTTCGCGCATTCGCTGGAACGGATCAATCTGGCCATCAAGGCCATGGAAGAAAACCAGCAATGGATCAGCAAGAATGCACTGGCCAGCCAATTGCATGCGATGAACACAGGCAATATCCTGCGCAATCTCAAGGTCAACCAGCAGGATTTGCTCAGTACCAGCCACGAAATGGATGAAGTCGAAGACATCGCACGTTCCAATCAGGAAATCGCAGTCAACAGTGTCGATTCCGTCAGCCAGATCAGCAGCGCGCTCTCTGGCATGACTACGCGCGTGCAGGAAATGGCCAACGCTGCGCAGGCGCTGGGACAAGAAAGTGCAGATATCAACTCTGCGGTTCACCTCATTTCCGAGATTGCCGACCAAACCAATTTGCTGGCACTGAATGCCGCCATCGAAGCCGCACGCGCGGGAGAATCCGGACGGGGTTTTGCCGTGGTGGCCGATGAAGTACGCAAACTGGCCGAGCGCACCAAGAATTCCACCATCGAGATCGGGCAAATCGTTGAGCGCTTTGTCCAGCGCGTTGAAGGCATGGTGACCGAGACCGGCACAGCCAACCATGTGGTGAGCGAGGTCAACCGGCAAATGGCCGAATTCAAGGGGCGTTTTGCCGAAATCTCCCACGCCGCCGAGCACACCATCAACAAGGTTACCCGTACCAAGGATCGCTCCTTTGGCTCACTGGCCAAGGTCGATCACATGATCTTCATGCAGAATGCCTACACGGCGGTTCACAAGGCATCGGATTGCGAAGAATCCAGAACCAGCCAGGTCGATCCGCACCAGTGCCAGTTGGGCCGCTGGTACGATGAAGATGGCAAGAAAGCATTCGGCAAGACCACTGCCTTTGGCAAACTGGAAAAAGCGCATGTCAAGGTACATGGCCATGTGCAACAAGCCATCAGCCTGTCACGCGCCGACTGGCAAAGCGACACCAGCATTCGCAAAAATCTGTTGCAGCAGATGGAATCTGCCGAAGATGCCAGCAAAGAGGTTGTGGCATTGCTCGATGACATGCTGAAAGAAAAATACCGGACTTGATGCAGATATAAGTCATCCAAGCACACGGCAAGCCGTGTGCTTTTCTTTTTGCGGCCTATTGCCTGATCAGCAGCATAAAGACCACCGACTGAACTAACTGGCTGGATTACAATCACTCTTATAGCCGCCCTCCGCACGCATCAAGATGAACAAACCCGCCAATACAACTGAAATCGCCCGTGAAACGCTCAAGCAACTGATGCTGCGACGCGTACCGCCGACCCCGGATCACTACGAAGCGATCTACCATGAGATCGCCCGTACACCCGAAGCGGAACGACTGCATCCAGGATTGCGGCAGATAGTGGAAATGTTGGCTGCATTCCCGCGACAATCCGCCGAAATGCAACAGCAACTGGTTTTGCTGCAAAACAGCGCCCGCACCGAAGACTGGCCATTATTTTCGAAGACCTTGCTGGACTGCATCAAAGGCCAAGGGCAGGAAATGGTTCTGTCCCGATCTTGGTCTGAACTGATCCGCGAGCTGATTCGCCAGTGGGATCTGCGCAACCCAGCCTATTCGCCCAACCGCAAAAAGGAAACGCTGGAAAAGGTACTGATCAACTTTGGCCAGGACACCGCGCAGTTAAACGAGAAACTGGCCGCACTGGTCAGGGCCTGGAGTGAAACCAGTGCTGATAACGGCGACAAAGGTATTGCTGCCGCAGGCATTACTGATGCAACGGAAACCGAGGGGTCTGCATCTACCACGCCTCCAGTGACCTCTTCGTTTGCATGGCATGACTGGCGCCAAGCCTTGGTACAGGCCCTGCAGATCGGTGTGGCTGCAAGATTGAGCCACCAGCCCGAATTGCAACAGGAGGCCGAAGCCCTTGCACTGGAGACTGGCCGCACTGAAAACGAAGCGCAAATGCAGTTGTTGATCAACAAACTGCGCAAGTTCTGGTTGCGCATTGAGCTGCAAAACGATCAGGAAAACCGCCTGTGTGATGGATTGATGAACCTGCTGCGCATGCTCACTGACAACATGTCAGAAGTGGTCATCGACGATGAGTGGGTGCAAGGGCAGATCGCAGTCGTCAAACAGATCATGGCGCAGCCACTGGACATGCGGCTGATCTATGACGCCGAAGTCGGCCTGAAGGAAGTACTGTTCAAACAAGGACAACTTAAGCACAGCCTGCAGGAAGCGCAAAATGTGCTCAAGGACATGATTGCAACCTTTATCGATCGGTTGGGCAGTCTTTCCGACAGCACGGACAATTATCACAGCAAAATTCACGGCTATGCCGGAAAGATCGAAAAAGCCAACGATCTGCCCAGCATCAGCCATATCCTCGCCGATTTGCTGCAAGACACCCGTTCGATGCAACTGGACGTGCGCCGCTCGCGCGATGAACTGATTGAAGTACGTCGCCAGGCAGAAGCCTCCCAAAAACGCATGCAGGAGCTCGAGAACGAACTCAGGGCCATCAGCGAGCAGGTACGCGTCGACCAGCTGACTGGCGCCCTCAACCGCCGAGGACTGGAAGAAGCTTTCGATACGGAACTGGCACGCACGCAACGCAGCAGTCAGCCTTTCGCATTAGCTTTGCTTGATATCGATAACTTCAAACTGCTCAATGATTCGAAAGGACACTCCGCGGGCGATCAGGCATTGGTACACCTTGCCCAGGTTATCAAGGATCTGCTGCGCCCCACCGATACAGTTGCGCGTTATGGCGGGGAAGAATTCGTGCTCTTGCTGCCCAATACCGATATCTCGCAGGCAGTCAGCGTGCTGCAGCGTCTGCAGCGGGACCTGACCAAACGTTTTTTCTTGCACAACAACGAGAAGTTACTGATTACCTTCAGTGCCGGCGTAACGCTGGTCAACCAGGCCGAAGCGAGAGAATCCGCGATATCCCGCGCAGATGCTGCCATGTATCAGGCCAAGCGAGCCGGCAAGAACCGGGTGGAAATCCTGCTGGATTAGAATCACGGTTTTACCGCAGGATCAGTGAAAAAGGGATTGCCATGTTCATGTGCAATCCCTTTTTTAAAATTATCATCTCAAGATCGACGCATCAGGAAGCAAACAGCTCCTCAGCATGCACGACTGCCGTGCCCAGTTTGCCCACCACGATGCCAGCAGCCCGATTCGACCACTCCATGGCTTCAGGCAGTGCCATGCCGGCCGCCAGCATCAACCCAAGCGTACCGATCACGGTATCACCCGCCCCGGAGACATCGAATACCTCGCGCGCAACCGTGGGCTGATGCACCACGCCCTCCTCACGGAAGAGTGTCATGCCCTCCTCACTGCGCGTGACCATCAAGGCAGCAAGTTCGAGGGATTGGCGCAAGGACTGCGCCTTGCAGACAAGCTCCTCTTCGCAGGCCCAGCGTCCGGCAACCTGACGGAATTCACTACGGTTCGGTGTCAGCAAGGTCGCGCCCCGATAGCGCTCGTAATCATCGCCTTTCGGGTCGACCAGAACCGGCTTGCCGAGCTTGCGCGCGGCAGCGATCATTTGCGCGACATGGCGCAAAGCACCTTTGCCATAGTCAGACAGGATGACCACATCGGTTTGTGCCAGAGAAGCCGCGAATTCATCCAGCTTGGCCGCCAGCACGTCATTGCCAGGTTCTTTCTCGAAATCGATACGCAACAATTGCTGCTGGCGCGCAAGTACCCGCAGCTTGACCGTGGTATCGATTGCACTATCGCGATGCAATGACGTTTCCACGCCATCAGCTTGCAGCAGCGACTCCAGCGTGCGGCCGGCTTCATCATCGCCAATCACGGCCAGCAGCTTGGCCCGACCTCCCAGCGCGGCAATATTGCGCGCCACATTGGCAGCTCCACCTGCGCGGTCTTCGGTGCGATTGACACGTGTGACCGGTACCGGTGCTTCCGGTGAAATGCGTTCAACCTCACCAAACCAGTAACGATCGAGCATGACATCACCGACGACGAGCACACGTGCATCCGCCAGCCGGTTACGCAATTCCGCCGCCTGCATGGTCAGCACCCGATCGAAGCATTGATGGCGCGCAGCGTCGCCACCGGATCCGTGCTCTGGGTGATCGGACGTCCGATCACCAGATAATCCGACCCTGCTGCCATCGCTGCCTCCGGGGTCATGACGCGGTTCTGGTCATCAAGACTGGCCGAAGCAGGCCTGATACCGGGCGTTACCAGCTTGAAATCCTTTCCGCATGCAGCCTTGAGCAAAGCGGATTCCTGTGCCGAACACACCACGCCATCAAGCCCGCTGGCCTTGGCAAGGAGTGCCAGACGTTCAACCTGAATCGCCGGTGCCGGCAGGCCGATTTCTGCCAGATCTGCCTCGTTCATGCTGGTCAGCACGGTCACGCCGATCAGCAAAGGGCGTTGCGGCAAGGCATCCAGCGCTTCACGCGTCGTTTCCATCATGCGCCGGCCGCCCAGTGTATGGACATTGACCATCCACACCCCAAGCTGCGCAGCAGCCTTACAGGCTTGCGCCACGGTGTTGGGGATATCGTGGAATTTCAGATCGAGAAACACGTCGAAACCGCGACCAACCAGCTTTTCAACCAGTTGCGGGCCGGCGCTAGTGAACAGCTCCTTACCAACCTTGAGGCGGCACAGCGAAGCATCAACACGGTCAGCAAAAGCCAGTGCGGCTTCGGCGTTAGGGTAATCAAGCGCGACGATGACGCGCGGATCATGGGTCATGGGTACTCTCCAGAAAATCATATGCCTGTTCAGGCACGGTGCTCCTGCTTGCCACGCACCGGCGGGTAGGTTTCCCACTCATTGCAGGCCGGGCAATGCCAGAAGTATTGACGGGTCTTGAAGCCACATTCCCGGCAGTAGTACATGCCGTGTTCGCGGGTATTCTCGTTCAGCAGACGGATAATGATTTCCAGCTCGGGCTTTTGTGCGTCAGGCGCCACCAACAGGTGCGCTTCCAACACCTTGCGCAAACCGGGCATGGTTGGATGCTCGCGCAGACGTTCACGCACAAATTCATAGGCGGCATGAATTCCCTCGCGCGCTGTCAGCCGCTCGTAGACCAGATCAACAACATCAAGCTCGGGGCTTTGCCGCACCAGACGTTGCAGCAACAGATCTCCATCCTCCGTGCGCCCAAGCTTGTCATAAGCCGTCATCAACTGGCGTGCGGCAAGCGCCAGATAGTTCAGATCCTGCTTTTCCATACTGAGCCAGTGCTCGATAGCCGCCTCGATCTCACCGGCAGCCATGGCGATTTCGCCCAGCATCAGGCGTGCACGCGCACAATGCCGATGCCCGGACAAGGCCTGATCCAGATAATGCCGCGCTTCGTCCAGCTTGCCGCGCACCAGAGCCTGCGCCGCAAGTTCACAATTGAACTGGGCGATTTCATGCTGATAGGTATGACTTTCATCGCGCAGCAGTGAAGCCACTTCGATGGCCTTGCTCCATTCGTGCTCCTGCTGATAGATCGACAGCAGCTCTTCCCTAGCCTGGCGGGCATAATTGGTATCGGCCAAGGCATGCAGCAGGTTTTCAGCCCGGTCAAACAAACCGGCTTTCATGAAATCGATAGCCAACTCCAGCTCGGCAGACTGGCGCTGGTTTTCGGTCAGATCACGCCGCTCAAGCAACTTCTGGTGCATGCGGATCGCACGTTCCAGCTCCCCGCGACGCCGGAACAGTGTTCCCAGCGTAAATTGCAACTCCACGGTTTCGGCATGATGGCGGGCGATATCGACATAAACCTCCACAGCCTTGTTGGTTTCGCCGTGCAACAGGTAATTCAGCCCGCGAAAATAGGCAGCGGGCAGCGAGCGTGTCTCGGAGAGCACTTGCTTGATGTCAATGCGGGCAGCCAGCCAGCCCAGACCAAAAAAAACCGGTAGGGCAATCAGCCACCAGTACTGTATTTCACTCATCAGGATTCACTTTCAGATTGCATCATGCGGAAGATCGGCAATGGCCGGTCGTGGCGCTGCATTGCGCTGACGCAGTTCGCGACGCAACACCACCAGTTCACGCCGCAGCCGCGCCATTCGTGTCAGGCATGCCACCAGACCGAATACGGCACCGAGCACAAAAAACACCAGCAACAGCAATGCCAGCGGTGCCTGCCAGGCATAACCCAGGAAAAAACGCAGCATCACGCTGTCCGCATTCTGCATGGCAAAAGCAAACAGAATGGCAAACAACACGAATTTCAGCGGCCAGAGGAGATAGTGCAGATAGCGCATGGCGGGGTCCATCGTCTTGGTCAGCGTGGGCTGTATTGTAGCGGAAACCTTCCGGCTTCGGCCGCATGACATGACAGCCACACTTGTAAAAAAAGCGGCGTCTTGCGACGCCGCTTTTGCTATCCGGACATGCCGATCGCTCAGGACATTTCTTCATCCACGCGCTCGCGCAACTCCTTACCCGCCTTGAAATGGGGCACAAACTTTTCCGGCACCATCACCTTGGAACCAGATTTCGGATTGCGCCCCTGACGTGGCGGGCGATAGTTAAGGTCGAAACTGCCAAAACCGCGAATCTCGATTCGCTGGCCTTGCGAAAGACTCCTCGCCATGCCATCAAGAATGGTCTTGACGGCGAGTTCGGCGTCTTTCGCTACCAGCTGCGGATAGCGTTCGGCGAGTTTAGCAATGAGTTCCGACTTGGTCATGCTCGCCCCGGTCAGACTTATTCAGCACTGCCGGAGAGCTTGGCCTTGAGCAGAGCGCCCAGATTGGTGGTACCTGCGGTACCAGCCGAATCGGCAGCCAGCTTGCTCATTGCATCCTTTTCTTCGCCCAGATCCTTGGCCTTGATCGACAGGTTGATCGAACGGTTCTTGCGATCAACGTTGATGATCATAGCTTCGACTTCTTCGCCTTCCTTCAGTACGGAACGGATATCTTCCACGCGATCACGGGAAACCTCGGTCGCACGCAGGTAGCCTTCCACATCATCGGACAGGGCAATTACGGCACCCTTGGCATCCAGGGACTTGACGGTACCCTTGACAATGGCGCCCTTGTCGCTGCCGGCCACGAAGTTGTTGAAAGGATCACCTTCGAGCTGCTTGATACCCAGGCTAATGCGCTCCTTCTCGACGTCGATGGACAGCACCATGGCTTCCACTTCGTCGCCCTTCTTGTAGTTGCGAACAGCTTCTTCGCCAGCCACGTTCCAGGAGAGGTCGGAGAGGTGAACCAGACCATCGATACCGCCAGGCAGGCCAACGAACACGCCGAAGTCGGTGATCGACTTGATCGCGCCCTTGAGCTTGTCACCCTTCTTGTGGTTGATCGCGAAATCATCCCACGGATTTGCAGCACACTGCTTCATGCCCAGGCTGATACGACGCTTTTCTTCGTCGATATCGAGGATCATCACTTCCACTTCGTCACCCAGTGCCACTACCTTGGACGGATGAACGTTCTTGTTGGTCCAGTCCATTTCGGACACGTGTACCAGACCTTCGATACCCTGCTCGATTTCCACGAACGCACCGTAGTCGGTCAGGTTGGTCACCTTGCCGAACAGACGGGTACCTTGCGGGTAACGACGGGAGAGGCCGACCCACGGATCTTCGCCCAGTTGCTTCAGACCCAGGGATACGCGGTTCTTCTCTTGATCGAACTTCAGTACCTTGGCTTCAACTTCATCGCCAACTGCCAGCACTTCGGACGGGTGCTTCACGCGACGCCATGCCAGGTCGGTGATGTGCAGCAGGCCGTCGATACCGCCCAGATCCACGAATGCGCCGTAGTCGGTAATGTTCTTGACGATACCCTTGATGATGGCGCCCTCTTTCAGGGTTTCCATCAGTTTCTGGCGCTCTTCGCCCAAGCTCTCTTCCAGCACGGCGCGACGCGAAACCACCACGTTGTTGCGCTTGCGATCGAGCTTGATCACCTTGAATTCGACTTGCTTGCCTTCGAACGGAGTGGTGTCCTTGATCGGACGGATATCGACCAGCGAACCCGGCAGGAAGGCACGCAGACCGTTCACCATCACAGTGAGGCCGCCCTTGACCTTGCCAGAGATAACGCCATTCAGGATGGCACCCTTTTCCAGTGCGTCTTCCAGCTCGATCCAGGCAGCCAGGCGCTTGGCCTTTTCGCGGGAGAGCTTGGTTTCGCCGTAGCCGTTTTCCAAGCTATCGATCGCAACAGCAACAAAATCGCCGATCTTGACGTCAATAACGCCAGCATCGTTCTTGAATTCTTCAGTCGGGATCAGGGATTCGGACTTCAGACCGGCATTCACGGTCACGAAGTTATTGTCGATACCAACCACTTCGGCGGTGATCACTTCACCAGCGCGCATTTCCTGGCGGGTAAGGCTTTCTTCAAACAGGCTGGCAAAGCTCTCCATGGAGCCGAATTCAATAGCAGTAGTCATGTGATGGAAGGTTCCATACTTTCCCTCGGGCTGACGCTTGAGGGCGGGTTATTGGATTAAACAGCCGGCACTGCCTTGCGCAGCCCCGGCACGGGTAATTTTGCCGCCGGCATCAGCCACCAACGACAAGCGCAAGATTGTAATGGATTTCCTCATGACAATTCAAGCAGTTGCAATGCCGTTCGGCTGGACAAACAAGCATCGCGCATGGCAGGATGACACCCTTCATGCAACAATGTTGCAATTAGGAACCCTTAACCACATCATGACTACGCATCGCCATCTCGCTGCCCGACTGTTTGCACTCTCCGCCTGGATACGGCTGCTGCTGGTTTTGCCCGCACTTGCACTGATCTGGCTACTGACCGGCTGGGCCTTGGCATGATACGTCTGAAGAATCTTACCGTCTGCTACCGACGCCATCCGGCCATCCATCATGTCAGCGGAGAATTCTGCAGCGGCAGCCACACCGCCATCGTCGGGCCCAACGGGGCCGGAAAAACCACGTTACTGAAAGCCATCGTCGGATTGCTGCCCAGTACCGGCGCCATCGAAATTTCGGATGAAATCGCCTACTTGCCGCAATTGACCGAACTCGACCGGCAATTCCCGATCACCGTGGAAGAGCTGGTACTTTCCGGCCATTGGCATGCCTGTGGCAACTGGCGAGGCATTTCCCCCGACACTCGAAGCAGAGTGGATGAAGCCCTGCATCGCCTGGGCTTGTCGGATTTTGCCGCCCGCCCCATATCGATGCTGTCCGGCGGTCAGTTGCAGCGCGCGCGCTTTGCGCGGCTGATGATTCAGGATGCGCCAATCGTGCTGCTGGATGAGCCATTCAACAGCATCGACAGCCGCACCACACAGCTATTGCTCGCGCTACTGGCCGAATGGCATCAAACCGGCAAGACCCTGATCACGGTCGTCCATGACCTGAACATGGCGCGTACCCACTTTCCGCAAATCTTGCTGCTGGCACGTGATGTGATTGGCTGGGGTGATACAGCCGATATCCTCACCCAACAAAACCTGCAGCGAGCCCAAGCCAGCACCGAACACTGGCAAGAACAAACTGAATGGTGTGAGCGTCCATGAGCCTGAATGAACTTTTGCTTTCGCCGCTGACCGATTTTTCCTTCATGCGCCGGGCACTGGCCGGTTGCGTGGCACTTTCAACCGGTTGCGCACCGATCGGCGTCTTATTGGTGCTGCGGCGGCTAAGCCTGATGGGCGATGCACTTTCGCATGCTGTTTTGCCCGGTGCAGCGGTCGGTTTTATTCTCGGCGGCTTCGCCCTGCCTTGGCTGGCGGGCGGCGGCGTGGTCGCCGGTTTGCTGGTAGCCCTGCTGGCGGGCTTGGCCAGCCGCTTTACTGATCTCAATGAAGATACCAACTTTGCCGGCTTTTACCTTGTCGCTCTGGCACTGGGCGTACTGCTGGTTTCCAAATGGGGCAGCAGCGTGGATCTGATCCATCTGCTGTTCGGTTCGGTCCTTGCCATTGATGACACCTCGCTGCTGCTGGTAGCTGCCATCAGCAGTCTCACGCTTGTCTGGCTGGCACTTAACTACCGCGGCCTGGTGCTGGAGTGTGTCGATCCCGGATACCTCAAGATCAATGGCTCGCACGGCAGCTGGTATCACCTGGGCTTTGTCGCGCTGACCGTACTCAACCTGGTGGCCGGATTCCAGGCCATGGGCACGCTGATGGCAGTGGGACTGATGATGCTGCCGGCCGCTACGAGCCGCCTGTGGACTGACACCCTGCCAGGCATGATCCTGGCCGCATGGCTCACCGGACTGCTCGCGAGCCTGGCAGGACTGATGCTCTCCTACCATCTGAGCCTGCCTTCCGGCCCGGCGATTGTGCTGGTTGCCGGCGGCTGCTATCTCGTCTCGCTGCTGGTAGCACCGCGTGGCTGGCACGGCCGCTGGCGCGCCCGCCGGCACCTTGAACGCTGACTCGTTATTACCTTGACCTGAAAATTACCAATGAAAAAAATCTCGTCCCTGCTTGCCGGATTCAGCCTGCTTCTCGCAGCCAACAGCCATGCCGCTCCTCTTCCCGTTGCAGCCAGCTTCAGCATACTTGCCGACATCGTGCAAAATGTTGGCGGCGAACGTGTAGCCATCACGACGCTGGTCGGGCCGGATCAGGATGCCCATGTATTCCAGCCCACCCCCGCCGATGTGCAAAAGCTGGCCAAGACCCGACTGTTTTTTGTGAACGGCCTTGGTTTCGAGGGCTGGCTGAAACGCTTGCAGCAAGCCAGCAAATACAATGGCCAAGTCATTACCGTGACCAAGGGAATCACCCCTCTTGATCGACAGGAAAATGATCACGACGACCACGGTCATTCCCATGGGCATGCCGACCCTCACGTCTGGCAGGATCCACAGCAGGTCAAACAGATGGTGGTCAACCTCCGCGACGCCTTGAGCGACGCCGACCCGCAAGGTCGCGAATATTTCCAGAGCCGCGCCAACGCATACAGCAAGGAACTCGATCAGCTGCAACAGTGGGCCCAGCAGCAGATCGCCACGATTCCGCAATCAAAACGGGCTGTACTGACTTCGCATGATGCATTTGCCTATCTGGGCAAGCGCTTTGGCATACGGCTGCTCTCGCCGCAGGGCGTTTCCACCGAGGCAGAAGCCAGTGCCAAGGATGTAGCCGAATTGATCCGTCAGATGAAAAAGACCGGAGTTCGCGCGCTCTTCATGGAAAACATCAGCAATCCCAAGCTCACGGAACAGATCGCCCGCGAAACCGGCGCACAGATTGGCGCCAGACTCTATTCGGATGCGCTCTCGCGCGATGCAGCGGCAAACAGCTATCTGGCCATGTATCGCAGCAATATCGGCAATCTGGTCAAGGGCATGCAGAACAACCAATAGGTGGTGGGAAATCAGGATTGCGGCTTGCCTGTCGCGCAGTGCGCACAGGTTCCCTTGATGGTCACCTCTACCGATCGCAGCACAAACCCTTGCGGCAGAGGTACCGGCTCGACCGGTGCCTCGCTCAGGCAATACAGCCGGCCACACTGCTCGCACTGGAAGTGAGCATGGCACGGTGAAGAACGCGAGACGGAAAAGCGCGTAACGCGATCGGTCGAGTTGACCCGATGAGCCAGACCGACAGTTTCCAGCCAATCGAACACGCGATAGGCCGTGACCCGGTCCAGCGGAGGATCGATACGCTGCAGCACCTCCTGATGCGAAAGCGGCCTGCCAGCTTCGAGCAACTCAGCAAGTACCGACACGCGCGCCAACGTGGCACGGGCTGCTACACTTTCGATCAGCGCACGCGCATCAACCCGGGCGGTCTTCATGTCGGGCTCCGGCTCTTCCACCAGGCCAGCACCTGGGCAACTGCCTCATCAATGGTCAGATTGGAAGTTTCCAGCAGCAATGCATCCGGCAACTGCGCCAGCGGAGCCACCGCCCGCGCCCGATCGCGCGCGTCGCGTGCTTCCAGATCGGCGGTAATGGCCGCGAGATCCGCCACCTCGCCCCGCTGCAGCAACTGTTTGTAACGCCGCTCGGCCCGCACGGCAGCCGTGGCGGTCAGGAAAACTTTCAGGGGTGAATGCGGGAACACCACAGAACCCATATCACGGCCATCAGATACCAGACCCGGCATCTGCGCGAAATCGCGTTGCCGCTGCAGCAAGGCCACACGTACTGCCGGCAAGGCACCCACCTTGGACGCGCCCACGCCCATTTCTTCCGTGCGAATCGCCAGGCTGACATCATCACCTGCCAGCAGGATCGTTTCGCCTGAAAAAACCACATCCAGTGTAGCCGCAACATGGGCAACGCCGGCTTCGTCATCCCAACCGATGTGTTGACGCTGCGCAGCCAGCGCGGTCAGGCGATACAGTGCGCCGGAATCCAGGTAGTGAAACCCCAGTATCGTTGCCACGCGCTGCGCGACCGTTCCCTTGCCGGAAGCGGACGGACCATCGATAGCGATCACGGGTACGACAATTTGACTCATATTTTTCCCTGGTATCCAGAAGCGGGTTTACCCCAGGCATTGCGCGCAGCGCTGGCCCGCTCGAAATAGGCATGCATGCCGGCACTGTCGCTGGCTTTAACCAATGCAGTGACCTGCTGCAAATGATCCATGCAGCGCTGCAGATCGGCCAGAATGGCTTCGCGGTTGGCCAAGGCAATATCACGCCACATTTCCGGATGCGAGCCCGCAATGCGCGTGAAATCACGAAATCCGGTTGCGGCGAAATCCAGACATTGCCCGGCATTTGCCTTATCCAGCACAGCATTCATGTAGGCAAAGGCAAGCATATGCGGCACATGGCTGACTGCGGCAAAAATGCCGTCATGCTCGGCCGCACTCATCCGGTAAACCTGTGCGCCACAGGCTTGCCACAGCGACTGCACGCGTGAAATGGCATCTGCATCGGTTTCAGCAAACGGCGCCAGCACGACCCGGCGACCTTCGTACAAACCATACGTTGCGGCTGAGGCGCCCGACAATTCCGAACCGGCAATCGGATGCGCCGGCACGCAAGAAGCCAGGTGGCTGGAGAGATGTTCACGGAAAAGTGCACACACGTCCTGCTTGGTCGAGCCGGCATCGGTCACGATACACTCCGGTGCGAGATGCGGGGCAATGGCCTGCATCAGCGCGCCCATCTGCCCAACCGGTGTGCCGATGAACACGAAATCCGCATCGACCACGGTGCTGGCCGCATCGTGGCTGGCCTCGTCAATCACCCGCAGATCCAGCGCCCGTTGCAGATTCTCGCGGGAGCGCCCTACCCCGACCACATGCTCGACCAGCCCGACACGGCGCAAGGCCAGCGCAAACGAGCCGGAAATCAGGCCGGTGCCGAGCAAGACCAGCTTGCGCAGCGGCTTGAGGTCGGTGCGACTCACAGCTTGCGCCCCACTGCCGTGGCAATCGCCGAGAGCGTAGTCATCAACTGCTTGAGTTCCTGCGGCGACAGCGCCTGATCGGCATCGCACCACGCTTCGCACGGATTCGGGTGCATTTCGATCAGCAGACCATCGGCGCCGGCGGCAATCGCGGCCTGCGCCAGCGCCGGCACCATCCAGGCCTTGCCACCGGCATGCGAGGGATCGACGATGACCGGTAGGTGCGTTTCGCGCTTGAGCACCGGCACTGCGGTGATATCGAGCACATTGCGGTAGGCGGTCTCAAAGGTACGAATGCCGCGCTCGCAGAAGATGATGTTGTGGTTGCCGCCTGCGGCGATGTATTCCGCCGACATCAGCCATTCGCTGATCGTGGCCGACAGACCGCGCTTGAGAATCACCGGCTTGTTGACGCGGCCGACTTCCTTGAGCAGATCGAAATTCTGCATGTTGCGCGCGCCAATCTGGATCACGTCGACATCATGCGCCATGAAGGTATCAAGCATGCGCACATCCATCAGCTCGGTCACGATCGGCAGATTGTGGCGGCGGGCGGCCTGCTGGAAGATTTCCAGACCTTCCACACCCAGCCCCTGAAACGCATACGGGCTGGTGCGCGGCTTGAAGGCGCCACCGCGCATCATCTTGCAGCCGGCAGCGGCCACCGCTTCGGCAGCCACATCCATCTGCTGCTGGGTTTCGATCGAACACGGGCCGGCGATCACCTGGATCTGCTCGCCACCGAGCGGGATGCCGCGAATATTGATGACCGAGCCTTGCGGGTGGGTATCGCGCGATACGATCTTGTACTGCTTCACTACGCGCGTGGCGCGCTCGACCCCGGGCAGCATTTCAAAATGCGCCGGCTGCAGCACGGTTTCATCACCGATGGCACCGATGATGGTCAACTCGGCCCCGCGCGAGACATGCTCGCGTAACCCTGCTTCACGGATCTTGCCGACAACAGCATCGATTTCGGCGTCACTGGCGCCGTGCTTCATCACGATAATCATGGGAAAACCTTCATGGACGAATATTTTCAGCGATTTTAGCAGCCTGGACGTGCATATGCCGGTTTAGAGCGCTTTCACGACTCCTGCAACCCGCGCCAGCACATGATCAGTGCGATCAATGATGCCGCTGACGCCAGCGCAAACAAGCCGCTGCCGCCCAGCACATTCCAGAAAAAACCGGCCAGCAACGAGGCCAGCGTCCCGCCCAGGCCATAGGTAAACACGATATACAACGCCTGCCCCTGCGTCTGGTGCGCTTCGCCAAACAGACGATGCACATAGGCGATCGACAGCGAATGGTGCACGCCGAAGGTGAAGGCATGCATCAGTTGCGCCACGATCAGCACCCCAAGCCAGGCTGTGCCCCAGGCAATCATCTGGTAGCGCACCACGGCCACACCCATCGCAAACAGGTACAACCATTTTTGCCGATAACGCAAAGTCAACCGGGGCATGAACCAGAACAGTACGATCTCGGCCAGCACGCCGAGCGCCCATAGCCAGCCCAGCGTACTCTTGCTGATACCCTGCTCTTCCAGATGAATCGAATAAAAACCATGCAGCAGCCCATGGGCGGCACCGAACAGGAAACAGGCACCAAACAAGGTCTTGACCTCTGGCTGCTTGAGTATTTGCAGCACACCACCGCGTGATTTCTCGCGCACGGCACTGCTGGCGGTCTCCGGCACCCACCAGACCAGAACCGCCACCCCGGCCATCACCGCCACCACCAGGTAAGGCATGGTATGCAGGCCGAAAGCGTCGATCAGATAACCGCCGACCAGCGTGGCGATCATGAAGCCGATCGACCCCCATGCACGCAGACGGGAATAGCCGCCACTATCGCCCTTGAGCAGGGTGATCGCCGTGGCTTCCACCTGCGGGATGGCTGCACTCCAGAAAAAACTGGCCACAAAGATTGCGGCAAACAGCCAGCGCACATCCTGTGTCACCAGCAGAATGGCGATTCCAACAAAACTGCCCATGCCGGCAATACGCAAGATGGTACGGCGATGACCAAAATGATCCGCACACCAGCCCCACAGTGCCGGGGCATAGATACGATTGACCTGCGGCAGCGAAACCATCAGCCCGATCAGTGCCATCGGCACGCCGAGTGATCGCAGGTAGGGCCCCCAGTAGGGAGAGAAAACACCGATAAACGCGTAATAGACGCAAAAATACGCAGCAATCGGACGCAGACCGGCAATTTTAGGCAACATGCTCAGCCCCGCCCTTGCCTGCCGGCCTCAAGCGGCAGCGTGCGCCAGCTGATCAGCAAGGCAATGAACGAGGCCAGTGCCGCGACACTGAATGACCAGCCGCCGCCGAAGTAACCCCACAGTATCCCGGTCAACACACTGCCAACGCTGCCGCCGATACCGTAAGTAAAAACGATATACAAGGCCTGGCCGGTGGTACGGTGTGCCTCGCCAAAGAAACGATGAATATAGGCGACCGCCATGGTGTTCTGAATCCCGAAAGACAGCGCGTAGGACAGCTGCGCGATGACCAGCACGCTGATCCAGTCAGCTCCCCAGGCGATCATCAGATAGCGCACGCCGCCAGCAAAAGCAGAAAACAGGTAGAGCGCACGCATCGAGAACCGGCTCGAAATATGCGTCATGAACCAGTACAGGGTGGCTTCGGCCAGCACGGCCAGAGACCACAGCCAAGCCATGGTGCTCTTGGCAATGCCGTGCTCACCCAGATGGATCGAATAAAAGCTGAGCAGCATGCCCTGCGCCACCCCCAGCATCAGGCTGCCCAGCAGCAACGACCAGACCTCCTTGCGGCGCAGGATGGCAATCACCCCGCTCGCCCGGCCTCCGCCAACCTTGACAGTTTCCGGTTTCGGGATACGCCAGGTAATGGCCGCCATGCCGATCAGCACCAGCACACCGGCATAGGGCAGGATTTGCACGCCCAGGAGATCCACCAGATAACCGACAATCATCGTCACCGCGACAAACCCGAGTGAACCCCAGACACGCAGACGCGAGAAACCACCGCTGTTGCCCTTGAGCAGCGACATGGCGGTGGCATCCACCTGCGGCTGTGCCGCGCTCCAGAAGAAAGTCGACACCAGCACTGCGGCGAACATCCAGTTGAAACTGTGGGTAAACAGCAGGATGGTAAAACCGGCCAGACAGCCAACGCCGGCGAGCTTCATCCAGAAACCGTGGCGGCCGGTATGGTCCACGCACCAGCCCCAGATCGCAGGTGCATACATGCGGTTGATCAGCGGCAAGGAGGTGACAATACCGATCATGGCCATCGGTACATCGAGCGCGCGCAGGTAAGGTCCCCAGTACGGGGAAAAAACACCGAGAAAACCGTAATAGAAAAAGTAAAAAGCAGCAATGGGCGTCAAGCCCTGGGGGGAAGAAGGCACGGCTAACTTTCGGTTTGTGAATTTGCAGGCTGGGCCGGAATCATTCCTCGCGGAATTGCCTGGCCGCCACCTGCAGGTAGTAGACCATCGAGTAAATCGTCAACACACCAGCCAGATATAGCGCCACGGTGCCCACCGTCGTGGTCGGCAGCCAGCCCAGCATCGGCAGCGGGCCGTACCAGAGCAGCAGGAAAATCGCGATCATCTGCGCGGCCGTTTTCAGTTTGCCGATGTAGGCAACCGCCACGCTCTTGGTCTTGCCCTGCTGCGCCATCCATTCGCGCAAGGCGGAAATCGTGATTTCGCGCCCGATGATGATCACGGCCAGCCAGGCCGGTGCGCGGCTCAATTCCACCAGCAGGATCAGTGCAGCGGCCACCAGCAACTTGTCGGCCACTGGATCAAGGAAAGCACCGAAGCTGGAGGTCTGGTTCCAGCGGCGCGCCAGGTAGCCATCCAGCCAGTCGGTGATACCGCCCAAGGCGAAGATCAGCGCGCCGATTTCATTCTGGTACTCGTAACTGAGCACAGTCGGCGGCAAATAGAACAACACGGTGAAAACCGGGATCAGTGCCACACGGAACCAGGTCAGCAGAATCGGGATATTCAATGGCATGTGGTCACACTGTTTAACCGCGCAAAGCGGCATAAATGGTTTCGGCAAGCGAGCGGCTGATACCATCGACCTGCATCAGGTCTTCCACGCTCGCCGTCTTCACGCCCTGCAAGCCCCCGAATCGGGTCAGCAGTCGCTGGCGGCGCTTGGGCCCTACCCCTTCGATCTCTTCCAGGCTGGATGCCACTCTGGCTTTTGCGCGCCGGGCGCGGTGCCCGGTGATGGCAAAACGGTGCGATTCATCGCGAATCTGCTGGATCAGATGCAGCCCCGGGTGATGGCGCGGCAATTGTAGCGTGTTTCCCGTAGCCGCCACTATCAATTGTTCGAGACCGGGCTTGCGTGTCTCGCCTTTGGCCACACCCACCAGCGCCGGCTCGGACAAGCCCACCTCGGCCATCACTTCCACCGCCTGCGCCAGTTGGCCCTTGCCGCCATCGATCAGGATCAGATCCGGTGCCACGCCATCGCCGGCCGCTACTTTTTCATAACGGCGCGTCAGCACCTGTTTCATCGCGGCGTAATCGTCACCGGCGGTGATCCCTTCGATGTTGTAACGGCGGTATTCCTTGGGTTGCATGTCGCCGCGATCGAACACTACGCAGGAAGCCACCGTAGCCTCTCCCATGGTGTGCGAGATATCGAAACACTCGATGCGCTGGGTGGTTTCCGGCAGGTCGAGCGCCTCGATCAAGGCTGCAAGCCGCCCCTCCTGCGATGCCGCATGCTGCTGCCGTTGCAACAAAGCCAGCTCGGCATTTTTTCTTGCCATTTCCAGCCACATGCGCCGCTCGCCATTCGGGTTGGCATTGAGCACGACCTTGCGCTGCGCCTGTTCACTGAGTGAGGCTGCCAGCACGTCCTGATTTTCCGGCTCCGGATAGCACAGGATCAGCGGTGGCACGCTGCGCTCCAGATAATGCTGGGCGATGAAGGCTTCGAGTGCCTGCGCGGGCGAGTAGCCTTCGGCATGGCTGGGAAACAGGTTCTTGTCACCCACATGCCGGCCGCCACGCACCATGGCCAGATTCACGCACAGGCCATGATCGGTTTCGACCGCGGCGAGAATATCGACGTCCTGTTCACTGGTATTCGAGGATACGAACTGTTTTTCCTGGATACGCGCCAATGCCTGGATACGATCACGCACTGCGGCAGCTTCCTCGAACTTCCACTCGGCAGAAAGCATTTGCATGCGCGCTTCCAATTCTTCGATCAGTTCATTGGTCTTGCCGCTGAAAAACTTGGCGGCACTGGCCACATCCTGCCGGTAATCCTCGTCGCTGATCTCATGCGTGCATGGCGCAGAACAGCGCTTGATCTGGAAAAGCAGGCACGGCCGGGAACGATTGGCAAAGACCGAATCCTCACAGGTACGCAGGCGGAATACCTTTTGCAGCAACTGGATGCTTTCCTTGACCACATAGCCATTTGGAAACGGGCCGAAATACTGGTTCTTGCGATCCAGTGCACCCCGGTAATAGGCGAGTCGCGGATAGGCGTGCCCGGTCAGCATCAGGTAGGGATAGGATTTATCATCCCGGAACAGAATGTTGTAGCGCGGTGAAAGCGCCTTGATCAGATTGTTTTCCAGCAACAGCGCTTCGGATTCGGAACGCACCACTGTGGTTTCGATTCTGGCCACCTGATTGAGCATCAGACGAATGCGCGGACTGTGATCAGTCTTCTGGAAGTAAGACCCTACCCGCTTGCGCAGGTCTATGGCCTTGCCCACGTACAACACATTGCCCTCGGCATCCAGATAACGATACACGCCGGGCAGATGCGGCAGGTTCTTGACGATTTCCAGCAGGCTGGCCAGCAGCGCAGATCGATCCTGAGCGGGATCTTGAACGGGATCTTGAATGGGTTCCATCCCGCGATTTTAACCGCAAGGATCGAGAACCCAAACAGGATCGCACCGGTTCAGAACCTGTTCATGGCCCCGAAGTAAGAGCCTGTTCACGATCTTTTCACCGCAGCGTTCAGGGCAGTGCCGGATAGAGGCCAAGGCACAAACCGTGCCGTGGTACGCGTACCACAAGCGGTTTGTAACGCCGGCGGCTGCCGGCAATGCCCAGAACCCGCAGGGCCAGGCAGGAAAATGGCTATCCACTGCGTTGAACGTCTTGGAAATAACCCGTTATTGCCAGCGTCGTTCGCCTTGTGGCTAACCCTTTTCCTGTCTGGCGCTGCGGTGAAAAGATCGTGAACAGGCTCTCAGAGGCGCAAGCCCGGCGGCAGATGCCCGGGCAAATGCAGATGCTCCTCTTCGAGCGATGCCACCGGATAGGCACAGTAATCGGCTGCATACCAGGCACTCGGACGGTGATTGCCGGATGCCCCGATTCCACCGAAAGGTGAACTGCTCGATGCGCCGGTCAGTGGCCGGTTCCAGTTGACGATGCCAGCACGCGCCTCGCGCCAGAATTGCTCATAGCGCTCGCGGCTTTCCGAGAGCAAACCGGCCGCCAGGCCATAACGTGTGCGGTTAGCGAGTTCCATGGCCTCATCGAATGTCCGCCAGCGCTGCATCAGCAACAGAGGACCAAAATGCTCCTCGTCTGGCAAATCCGGCACGCCGGAAACATCGATCAACCCCGGTGACAACAACGCGGTGGCAGGCGCCAGACGACGCATGGCCAGCAATGATCTGGCACCGGCCGCCAGCAGTTTTTCCTGCATCGCCAGCAGATGCGCCGCTGCACGCAAGCTGACCACAGCCCCCATGAAGGGTTGTGGATCGGCATCCCAGGCCCCCACCCGGATCGCTGCCACGGCCTCGGTCAACTGCTTCAAAAAGACATCACCCCAGGGGCCGCGCGGCACGAGCAAGCGGCGCGCACAGGTACAGCGCTGACCGGCCGAAATATAGGCCGACTGAATCACGTGATAGATCGCAGCCTGGATATCGCTGACCTCGTCCACGATCAGCGGATTGTTGCCCCCCATTTCCAGCGCCAGAATTTTCTGCGGCTGGCCGGAAAATGCCTGGTGCAGGGATGTACCCACCGCATTACTGCCGGTAAAGAACAGACCATCAATGCCTGAATGATTCGCAAGCAATTCGCCGGTTTCCTTGCCACCCTGCAACAGGTTGAGCACGCCCGGCGGCAAACCCGCCGCCAGCCAGAGTTCGACCGTTTTTTCCGCGACCAGCGGCGTCTGTTCGGAAGGCTTGAAGATGACAGTGTTGCCGGCCAGCAAGGCCGGCACGATATGGCCATTGGGCAAATGGCCTGGGAAATTGTAGGGACCGAACACCGCGACGACCCCGTGCGGGCGATGGCGCAATACAGCCAACCCCTCACCCGAAGCCGTTTCGCGCATGCCGGTACGCTCCTGCTGTGCGCGGATGGAAACTTCGACCTTCTTCACCATGCTGGACACTTCGGCCAGTGCTTCCCAACGCGGCTTGCCTGTCTCGCGCCCGATAGCTGCGGCCAGCTCATCGCGATTGCTTTGCAGCAACTCGGCAAAATTGCGCGTCAGCGCAACGCGAGCATCGAGTTCCATATCCCGCCAAACCGGAAAGGCGGCACGTGCAGCCTGCACCGCCGCATCAATCTCGACGCTGCCGGCCGGCTGCCCTTCCCAGACCACCTCCTGGGTAACCGGGTTCACTGACGTCCACTGCGGGCCGGAGCCAGAACGCCAAGCACCGTTTACAAGCAGCATTTCCATTCTCCGATACGGTCCAACATGCTGGGGACACTGTATCAATCCGTAGCGTTGCAGCCTATCGGGCATAGTCCTAACGGGAAAACCCCAACTGACTCGAGATCAAAAAGATGTTTTCAAGAGCAGAAAGAAAAACGGACAGGGTGATCACCTGTCCGTTTTGCCTAAACCCGATCTTGATCAGGCGGCGATGAAATCCTTCAGTGCTGCAACAAACCGGGCCAGCCCTTCATCGATATCCGCTTCGGAAATCACCAGCGAAGGCGCGAAACGCACCACATCCGGCCCGGCCATCAACACCATCAGGCCGTGTTTGCTGCACAGGGTCAGCAATTCGAAGGCACGGCCGGCATATTGCGGTGCCAGGACATTACCGAGCAGCAAGCCCATGCCGCGAACTTCACTGAATACCGGGAACTCACCATTGATCAGCGCGAGTCTTTGGCGGAAATAGGCTTCCTTGGCCTTCACGCCGTCCAGCACTTCCTTGCTGTTGACGATATCCATCAATGCGCCGGCCACGGCACAGGCGAGCGGATTGCCGCCATAAGTCGTGCCATGCACGCCGGGACCGAAATGCTTTGCGATATCGGCCTTGGTCAGGATGGCGCCAATCGGGAAACCGCCGCCCAGGCTCTTGGCGCTGGAAACGATATCCGGCGTGATGCCGTAATGCTCATAAGCATACAAGGCACCGGTACGGCCGACGCCGGTCTGCACTTCATCGAGCACCAGCAGCGCGTTGTACTTGTCGCACAGCGCGCGGGCGCCTTGAAGGAATTCCTGCGTCGCCGGCAATACGCCGCCTTCGCCCTGGATAGGCTCCAGCATCACGCAGGCCACATCGTCATCCATCAGCGCCTCGAGTGCCGCCAGGTTGTTGTATTCGAAATGCACGATACCTTCGGGGCGCGGGCCGAAGCCATCGGAATACTTGGGCTGGCCACCGACGCTGACCGTAAACAGGGTACGACCATGGAAGGAATTCAGTGTGGACAGGATCTTGTGCTTTTGCGGCCCGAAACGATCATGTGCAACGCGGCGCGCTAGCTTCAGCGCAGCTTCGTTTGCCTCGGCGCCGGAATTGCAGAAAAACACGCGCTCGGCAAATGTGGCGTTCACCAGTTGGCGCGCCAGCGCCAATGCCGGCTCATTCACGAACCAGTTGGACACATGCCACAGCTTGGTCGCCTGCTCTTCCAGCGCGGTCACCAGCGCCGGATGGCAGTGCCCCAGCGCATTGACTGCTACACCCCCGGCAAAATCGATATATTCGCGGTCATTCTGATCCCACACGCGGCTGCCCGCGCCCAGCACGGGGACAAATTCTGCCGGCGCATAGGTCGGCACCAGGTAACGGTCAAAATCGGCGCGGGTAGGCATGGCTTCAATCCTTCAATTCAACAAAAGAAACCGGGGCACGCATGCCCCGAGAAACCCTGAATTCTACCGCAGCAAGCGCCGTGCGTGACCGGGAAAAATGGATGTTTAACACTCATAAAAACTGCAAAGCCGCAGGTCGGGTTTCAACCCGACACCATCAACAAGTAATGTGACGGAACAAATATCCAACCTACAGCATGATTGAGATTGAGGGTGGATTGGGCTCTGTTGACGTTTGATTGTTTTTTTACGCAAGCCCGCCAACTTGCCGGGGCGGGAAGTCAAGCGCAAGCAATACTGGAGTTTGCGAGCATTGGCGACAAAGCATCCGGCAAGATTGGTGGACTTGCCCTGCGGGCGGATGGGCCTTTTTCTCCATGACTGCGTTATTTGCCGCTTGTGGTACTCGTACCACGGCGCGTCCAATGCCTTGTCCTGAAACAAAATACCCATCCGCGTAAAAATTAATCAAATGTCAACAGAGCCTAAATCTCCGATGCCTTGGCCAGAAACAGCCAAGTATCGACCACCGTATCCGGATTGAGCGAAATGGTCTCGATGCCTTGCGCCATCAGCCATTGCGCCAGATCCGGATGATCTGACGGCCCTTGCCCGCAGATCCCCACATACTTGCCCTGCTTTCTGCACGCCTGGATGGCCATGCTCAGCATCGCCTTCACCGCGTCGTTGCGCTCATCGAACGAGGCCGCAATCGAGCCGCCCGAATCCCGGTCAATCCCGAGCGTGAGCTGGGTCATGTCGTTCGAGCCGATCGAGAAACCGTCGAAGTGCTCCAGGAAGCGCTCGGCCAGCACGGCGTTCGAGGGCAACTCGCACATCATGATCACGCGCAGGCC
>NZ_JBVVOL010000014.1:0-80688 GCF_055810895.1 Formivibrio sp. oc-25
GGTCGCGACGCGTTTCTCCCCGGCATAAACTTCGCGAGGCACCCCTATTACCAGTGACATTCTCGGTTCTCCATTACGGGTCTAAAAAACCGCAAAACTCACTACGCTTTGCGGATGGCGTTGCCTTAATCAGGTTGAAAGCACTGTAAATTGGCAGAAGAACAAACCATTGCTTTACAACATCAATTTACGCAAGGCCGGACAAGTCTTGTTTCGTGGCAGGCACGATGGCGTTAGTCACTACGCCTGATGATCTTAAAATCGGGCTAGATCATACCTTATCGAACAAGCCGACGGGAAACGTTGGCACTCGTGTGTAGTCACGCGAGCTAACCGAAACGGATCATACAATCTATCTGTGGGATATCAATATAAAACCACAATAACAATGCAGTCATTTTATGTGCCCTTGCATGAATTTATGTCCTTCATGGGATGTATTGACTACTGGATAGGTACTAATAAAACCGACTGTTGTAGTATGGTTTGCAGAAGGGCGCTTAAATGTTGATATTTTCACGGTTTGTTGTAGTTTTGTGAAAAATTTACCATGAGATAGTGGGTAGTTAATCTACTTTTTGGTTGAGATACATGCCGGTTTTGGGTATAGTTCAATCGTCGCTTGTGCTGCAACGAGCGACTGTACTGCAAGTTTGTTTTGCGATTTTTCGCAATTCGAACCCTCTTCTCCTCCTTCTCGGCCCGACCGGTTGTTTGCCAGAAACGACCCGCCGGGCGTTTTTTTTCCAGGTTCCCCCCTCTTGGGGTGACGAGAACATCCGTGTCCAGGTGAAAGGCTAGCAACAAAATATCTGACTGAAAGAGTTGGGTATTGTATGCTTGCCCGATTTCATCGTTGCGGATTCTTGAGTCATGGCCAAGCATTCGATCTCGCTTCCCCAGTCAGGCATGTCACCTTCCAATTGGTATGCAGTAGCCCGCAGTCAACCGGGATTTGCGTTGGATCCGGCGCAGGCACAGGCAATCATGCGGCTAGACCAGTTGTATCAGGAATTGCTTGATTTCAAACGCGTTCGGAGTCGTCCGCTTGGCAAGCTGGAAATTTTTGGCCATACGCTGATGCCACAGCCGAAGTTGCCCAAAGGACTTTACCTGTGGGGTGGGGTTGGGCGTGGCAAGAGTCTGCTGATGGATGTTTTTTACGCAGGATTGCCATATCTGCGCAAACGCCGTCTGCATTTTCATGACTTTATGCGTGAAGTGCATCTGCAGCTGAAAACACTCAAGGGGCAGCCAGATCCCTTACTTGCTGTAGCTCGCCGCATTGCCATGCAGACACGGGTGTTGTGTTTTGATGAATTTCACATATCCGATATCGCGGATGCGATGATCCTTGGACGATTATTTTCCTTTCTGTTCAATCAAGGGGTCATCATGGTACTGACCTCCAATTACCCGCCTGAAAATCTGTATCCGAACGGCCTGCAGCGCAGTAGCTTTCTGCCAACGATTGCTTTGTTGCAGCAGATGCTGGATGTTGTGAATCTCGATGGAGGTGTCGATCACAGGCAGCGTTTGTTGACTAAAGCCCCGCTCTACCTGGTTCCGCATGATGAGGAAAGCATGCAGAAGCTGCAGGTTTTCTTCGTTGAGCTGGCGGGTACAGTTTCTGATGATTTTCCCCACGTATTTGAAGTGTCTGGCTATCGACTGGAATCGCGTCGTCGTGCGAGAAACGTGGTCTGGTTTGATTTTGATGTTTTGTGCGGACCGCAACGTAGCCAGGTTGATTATCTGTATCTGGCTCGAAATTTTGAATATGTACTGGTTTCAGGTATTCCTGTACTGGAATCCACACGGGCCGCTGAAGCACGTAGGCTGACATGGCTGATCGATATTTTCTATGATTACCGCGTGAAGCTGATTGCAACAGCGGCAGACCAGCCGCAGGCCCTTTATCCTCGTGGTGAACAGTCTGGCGAATTTATTCGTACGGCCAGCCGGCTGCAAGAAATGCAAACACAGGAATATTGGGATACACCTTATGAAAAGCCGGATTTCGTACAAGGAATCACGGAAACATAAGCTATCTTGCAAATACAACAAAGGCAGCCGTGATCGGCTGCCTTTGGGTCTGATGGCAAATGGTTTTGGGGCGCTGAATCCCGTAAAGGCTAGATGCCGATTTCCTCTACCCAGGCCAGTGCTTGAACATGGGCGCGATTAAGCATTTCTGGTGAGATCAGTAGGGTTTCGCACAGGCGCGGTACCTCGGTCATGTCCGGGTCTTCGCAGGCTTCTGCCAACTCAAGATATGGCCCATAAATGCCGCTGCGCTCAAGCAATGCATCACAGATGGGTTCTGGCAGGATCAGTGTTTCCAGAACGCGATCCATCGGCATGTCGAGCAATACATCCAGCAGCGAGAACATGCCGACAATGAACAGATTGTCTTTTTCCTGCCCGTTGAGGAAGTGACCCCCGAGCAGTTCAACTAGCCGGCCACGCGTGACCGCCGTTTTCATCAGGGCGGGTGCAGAGCCGGTTTCTGCGCCGGCAGTGACCAGCAGCAAAGTCAGCCAGCGATACAGTTTCTGATAGCCAAGAATAGTCACGGCGTGACGGAAAGACTGGATCTCGCAGGACAGGCCAAATCCTGCCGAATTGATATAGCGCAGCAGTTTGAATGACAGTGCAACATCGCGCTTGAGCGCATTTTCGATATCGCGAATTTCGGCATTGTTACGCAACATGTTCAACAGGTTAAGAATGTTGGCGTAACTTGGATTGATGACCTTGGCGGAAAGTGTTTCCGGGTGTGCGAAATAGAACCCCTGGAAGGAATCAAAACCAATTTCCATGCACTGACGGAACTCGTCCTTGGTTTCGACTTTTTCCGCAATTTGCGAAACTGGAAATTTGCGCAGTTCTCGCGACAAACCCTGAACCTGAGGCATGCCCAGTTGCTGAATGTCGAATTTCACATGGTTGGCATACTGCATGAATGGCGCTGATTGCGGGGTCAGGACGAAGTCATCCAGTGCAATCGAAAAACCTTGCTCACGCAGTTCCTTCAACCGGTTTAAGAGTTCCGGAGTTGGCTTGGTGGTCTCCACAATTTCCAGGACTACACGTTCCGGGTGAAGCAATTCAAGAAAATTACTTTCCAGCATGGATTCAGCAACATTGATGAATGCCAGTTTGTTGCCAACCAGCCAATCAGTACCCATGTTGGAGATAGTGTTGACCAGAACATTCGTGCCCGCTTGCATATCGCTGGAGAACTCGGCGGTTACCGAATCCTTGGAAAGCCGGAACAGCAATTCATAGCCAATGATTTGCTGTTGTCGATTCAGGATAGGTTGCCGACCAATAAAAGCGTTTTCTTGCATGAGATCCACTCGGACAGGTATGAGCTGAAACAGAAAAAATCTAGGTTGCGATTACCATGACAGTTGTCGGTAATCGCAACCAGTAGTCAATAGCTTAGGCCGCCAAATTTGCCAGGAAGCGGGAAGCCTTGATTGCGGAGGCGTTGGCAGAACTGGATTCGAGCAGGTCTTCCATGTCCAGAACCAAGACGATTGAACCATCGCCGGATAGCGTCGCACCGGCGATACCTCTGGGGCGGATATTCTGCAGTGGCTTGATCACAACATCATCCCGGCCGATAAAGCTGTCGACAGCAAGAATGAAGGAGTGTTCGGCAGACTGCATCAGTACACCAAAACTTGGCAGGTGATCCTCTTCCCAGCCGATGAGTGCAGCAAGCGAGCGAACTGAAAGCATTTCGTCGCGGACGACAATGGTCGCCCTGCCGGATACTTCCTGAATCTGTTCCTGGCGAATCGGAATGATCTCGCGCACCATAGCCAATGGTACGGCGAAAGGTTGATCCTTAATCTTGACCACCAGAACCGGCAAAATAGCCAGCGTCAAGGGCAGTTGAATCGAGAAACGCGACCCTTCTCCTGCAACCGAGTGGATGTCAATGCGCCCGTTGAGTTTCTGGATGTTGGTCCGCACAACGTCCATGCCGACGCCTCGGCCGGATATGTTGGATACCTGATCCTTGGTCGAAAAACCGGCCATAAAAATCAGCTGCAGGCTTTGCTTGTCATCCAGACTGTTGGCGGTTTCCGCATCGATCAGTCCTTTTTCGACGGCCTTTCTGCGGATGACGTCAGGGCGCATGCCTTTGCCGTCATCGGTGATTTCAATCAGGATATGATCACCAACCTGCGTGGCCGTCAGCTCGACCACGGCTTTAGGTGGCTTGCCGGCAGCGATGCGCTCTTCAATCGTTTCAATGCCATGATCGACAGCATTGCGCACTAGGTGAACGAGCGGGTCGTTCAGGTCTTCCAGCATGGTTTTGTCCAGTTCGGTTTCTTCTCCGGATAAAACCAGTTCGACATCCTTGCCCAGTTGGCGTGCCAGGTCGCGTGCCAGTCGCGGGTATTTCTGGAACAGCCGTCCGATGGGCTGCATACGCGTTTTCATTACCGCGTTCTGCAGATCGCTCACTAGCAAGTCCAATTGCCCGATCGCCTCGTCCAGTGCCTTGATGGTTGCCGCATCGGTTTTGCCGGCCATGATATCGGTGCGCAGGGTGGTAAGCCGGTTTTTGGTCAAACCAATTTCGCCGGACAGGTTCAATACCTGATCCAGCCGGACGGTGTCGATACGAATGGTGGTTTCCTGCGTCGACAAAGGTTGTCCCGCAGATGTCTGAGACTTGCTGCCTTGTGTTGCAGGAACTTGAACAGGGGCAGGACGCAATGCCTGCATCGGATCTGCAACGACGGGTTTGGCCTCAATACTGGATTTGCCAGTGCTAATTGTTGTCGCTTGCATTGGGGATTGCACGTCAAGTTCAATGGTCGTGGCCACGTCATCGCTCCTGTCAAGCAGGGTATCGTAAAGCTGCTGCCAATCCGGCTCTGTGGCAGATTGACTGTTTACAGTCTTTGTCTCGGTCTGGACAAGTGCCTTATCCGACTTTTCTGCCTGGTGCGAGGACTGATTTTCAATGTTGGATTTGCCTGGTGCTGAAGCGGCCTCCGATGTGATGCCTGGCTTGCCTTGCAAGAATTCATCAAGTGCTGTCAGTATCTCGGGGCTGGCCGAACTGGGCATTCTGCCTTGTGCCAGTGCGGCGAACATGTCACGTACGACGCCTGTGGCATTCAAGATGGTATCCATCAATTCCGGTGTGATTGACAATTCGCCATTGCGCAGTTTGTCAAACAGATTCTCCGTGCGATGGCACAGGCTTACCATTGGGTCCACATTGAGAAAGCCTGCGCCGCCCTTGATGGTATGGAAACCGCGGAAGATCGTATTCAGCAGTGCTTTGTCATTCGGCCTTTTTTCCAGTTCGACAAGCTTGTTGTCGACGTCTGAAAGCAGCTCGGAGGCTTCGGTCAGGAAGTCCTGTAGCAGATCGTCCATCCCGGCAAAATCACTCATGATCACACTCCTGCATATTGCCTATCAAAAGCCCAAGCTTTCGAGAAGGTCGTCAACTTGTTCTTGGCTGGTCACAACGTCAGTGCGCCCATCTGATTTGATGACTGGGCCGTTCAGCAGGGTATCTTCCTGTTTGGTGCCCTGTGGCGAGAACATCAGGAGGAAATCGAGCAGATGCTGTTCCATGTCCTTGGCCATGGAAAGAATTTTCTTGATCACCTGGCCGGTCAGATCCTGGAAATCCTGCGCCATCATGATTTCCAGCATCTGGCTGCTGATTTTATCCGAGTCTCTGCCTGTAGTGGCGAGATGGCTTCGAGTTTGAGTAACCAGTGCTTTGAACTCATCAACCGAAAGCTGGTTTGCAAACAGTTTGTCCCATTGATCGGCCAGTTGACGTGATTCATTGCCGATTCTGTCTTGCAGGGGCTTGGCAATATCGAGCGCATTGAGTGTTCTCTCTGCAGCCTGTTCGGTCATCGTTGCCACATAGGACAAGCGATCACGGGCATCGGGGATTTGCGATGCTGCTTTTTCAAGCGATTTATCCAGCCCCAGTTCCCTGAGCGTGTCGTGCAGTTTTCTTGTCATCTGTCCGATGTGCGAAAACATGGAACGAGCCGGCTCCGACATTTCCTGTGTCGTGGCAGGGTACAGCTCAATCTTCGTGGCATCGGTGTTTGGTGCCGTGACTGGTGTCGCTGGTTCGGTATTGGTCATATTGGCTTGAAGAATGCTGTCAAATAGTGCTTCAAGTTCTGCCGAATCACCACTGTTCAAAGCTTGGTCGCTCACAGTTGCCTCCTTCGCATCTGTACTGGATTTTGTTATCGGAGCGTCGTTATTTGCCCATGTTGGCGAAAATTTTCTTGAGTTTTTCGTCAAGAGTGGCGGCAGTAAAGGGCTTCACAATATATCCATTGGCGCCAGCGGTTGCGGCCTCAATGATGTTTTCCTTTTTGGCTTCAGCCGTGACCATCAGCAGCGGCGTGCCTTTGAGTTGCGGGTCAGCGCGCATGGCTTTCAGCAACTCGATACCGGTCATGTTTGGCATGTTCCAGTCGGAAACAACGAAGTCAAACTGGCCATTTTTTAGTTTGTGCAGGGCAATCTGACCATCTTCTGCTTCGTCAACGTTTGAAAAGCCAAGTTCTTTCAATAGGTTACGTACGATGCGACGCATGGTGGAGAAATCATCCACCACGAGAAAACGCATGTTAGGGTCTGCCATGTCTTGCTCCCAGGGCAACGGTTATCAAGCCCAGCGTGAGTTAAATTTTCAAGCTGTCATCAGTTTGTCAGCAAGGGGGTAAGTGTATCAGCCAAGACCACAGGGTCGAACTTGGCTACGTATGCATCAACGCCAACACTTGCACCCATGGCGCGGTTGGCATTGGAAGAAAGCGAAGAGTGCATCACAACAGGTATGCCATTGAATCTATGGTCAGACTTGATGTGTTTGGTCAAAACGTACCCGTCCATCTCTGGCATTTCAGCGTCGACCAGAATCAGCTTTAGCTTCTCGGAAAGCAATTCGCCATCCTGAGTGGCCCGATTGGCCAGTCCCTGCAGCTTGTCCCAAGCTTCCTTGCCATTGGTGGCCTGATGGTATTTGATGCCGATTTTGTCTAGCACGCCCACGATTTCTTTTCTGGCGACCAATGAGTCGTCAACAAAGAACATGAAGGAATCAATCTCGGTTGATGCACGCGGGAGCTCTGGAATAATCTGCTCCCCGATGACTGAGGACAGTATTTGTTCAACATCCAGGATCGAAACGAGCTTTCCATCGGGCAGTTCCGTGATCGCCGTGATCAGGGCCTGGCTGTCCGCCAGCATCGATTCCGGTGCGCGCACTTTGTCCCAGTCTACCCGGATGATGCGATCAACATCATGCACGAGGAAGGCTTGCGTATGCTTGGAAAACTCGGTGACGATCATCGTACTGGTGGTATCGGCATGATCTACGCCATCGCATTCGATGAACTTCGACAGGGCAATGACTGGAATGATATTGCCACGCAAGGAAATAACACCTTCAACCCCGACGGGCATATTCGGTGTTTTGGTAATCTTGGGTGTTTGCGAGACTTCCCTGACCTTGAAGACGTTGATACCGAAAATCTCCCGTGTTCCCAAGGTGAACAGAAGGATTTCCATTTTGTTGGAGCCAGCGAGTTTGGTCCGCGCATCAACACTGTCGAGCAGATTGCCGGGTTGGCTATAGTTGGCCATGCGGTTTCTCCGATTGAATGCTTTTGATTATTTCGGTTATTGACGCAACAGGTACTCGGCAATCATTTCCGATAGCTTGTGCGGTTCGAATTTGGCTACATAGCCGTCGACCCCGACTGATTGTCCAAGTTTTTGATTGGACATGCCGGACAACGAGGAATGCATGATAACCGGTATCCCGGCAAAGCGCGGGTCGCTCTTGATGAGTTTGGTCAACATGTAGCCATCCATTTCCGGCATTTCAACATCGGTCAGGATGAGCTGGATCATGTTTTTGACCAGTTTGCCCTGGATGTCGGCAGCCTGGGCAATGCGCTGCAATTCATCCCAGGCACGCTTGCCGTTGATGGTTTGAATATGATTGATGCCCATGGCATCGAGAGTCAGCTCGATCTGCCTGCGAGCAACGACCGAGTCGTCAGTGAAAAAGACGGTTTTATCGGTCAATGCCTTGTGTTTGATCACCATGCTGGCGTCAATGCTGTCGCCGGTTCTGGTCGTTTCCGCGAGCACTTTCTCGACGTCCATCATCATGACCAGCTTGCCGCTGTTCAGTTCGGTCACAGCAGTGACCAATCCACCCATCTGGTTGGTCAGCATATCGGGCGGTACCTGCATGGATGACCAGTCCAGTCGCAGGATGGTATCAACGGCTTCCACCAGAAATCCTTGAGTATGACCATTGTATTCGGACACGATCATGATTTCCGGTTTGGTTCCCGAGATGATGCCTGCGTATTTGGCCAGGTCAATAACCGGTACCAGTTGGCCGCGCAAGCTCACCATGCCTTCCACCGATGGTGGCATGTCGGGCGCCTGGGTGATTTCCGGTGTACGCATGACCTCGCGAACCTTGAATACATTGATGCCAAAGGTCTCACGCCGGTTGGTGCGTTGGTCAATGCCAAGGGTAAATAGCAGAATCTCAAGCTTGTTTGTGCCGGCAAGTTTGGTGCGAGCATCAATGTTCTTCAAGAGTTCGGACACGGCTACTTACTCCTCGTAGGATGCATTTCCCTGTTGGGGATGGTTTTGAATTGATGTCAGCATTATACCGAACAGTTGATGACAGATTGTTTTTCCGCGTCAGCAGCTGGTTATGGTCGAAGTTTCTGTGTCACTTTTGTCCCATTTATAATGCAAAATACCCAGTTCAACAAGGATAGAGCCTGTATGCGTGAAGGAAATCCGCAGATGGATCCAAGGGAGCTGGAAGCTGCCTTTTCACTGTTCAATGAAGCATCAAGGCAGTTGTCAGCGGCGTATGCGGAATTGCAGGAGCAGGTCATTTCGCTGACGGCGCAGCTTGAAATCGCCAATGGCGCACTTCGGCGCGAGCTTGACGAAAAAGCCCTGTTGTCACGACGCTTGAGTTTGTTGCTGGAGCGTTTGCCAGCAGGGGTGGTTGAGCTGGATGCTTCCGGTGTAGTGTTGCATATGAATCCTGCAGCGGAGCAGTTGCTGGGGAGCGAGGTGATTGGGCAGTCATGGATGGGATGGAGGGCGGCACATTTCGTCGCAACGCCTGAGTCTGATCTTTGGCGCTACCAGGGGGGGGATGGTGTTCGGCGACTTTCGCTGACGGAGAGCGAGATACCTGAAGCAGGCATTAATCTGCTCCTCATCCATGATTTCACCGAATCATGGGAATTGGAGCAGGCATTGGTTCGGCATCAACGGCTTGCGGCCATGGGAGAAATGGCTGCAGGTCTGGCGCATCAATTGCGTACGCCTCTGGCGACGGCTTTGCTGTATACCGGTCATTTGGCTCAGCCTGGCCTAAGAGAGGCGGAGCGTTGTCGTTTTGCCGAAAAGTCGCTGAGTCGCCTGAAGCATATCGAGTCTTTGATCGGCAATATGTTGCGGTTCGTGCGGGGGCAGGCACATGAGCGGGAGCAGGTTGCTGTGACTGAATTGTTCGAAGATGCGAGTCAGATTGTTCAGCATCAATTTGCCGAAAAAGGGGTCGGGCTGGTTGTCAAGGATGCCACGCCGGCACAGCAGGTTTGGGTCAACCGAAAGGAAATGGTTGGGGCCTTGGTCAATTTGCTGGAAAACGCTTGCCATGCCTCGTGTGCTGGCTCAACGGTGGTGCTGGTGTCCAGCAGCCAGAACGATGCCCTGTCGATTGAAGTGCGCGATCAGGGTGAGGGGATGTCTGCTGAGGTCTTGGAGCATTTGTTCGATCCCTTTTTTACCACGCGCAAGGAAGGTACGGGTCTCGGTTTGGCTATCGTGCGAAATCTGGTTGTCATGTATGGTGGCGAGGTGACAGCCCAGTCGATGCCTGGTCAGGGAAGTACCTTGCGAATTGTTATGCCGTCTGCGGCTGCAACGGTCAAAACAGTATCTTGATGATGATTCGTCTTGGTGGGCCGCAGGGGTGGTGGTATTTTTCTGTTTGTGACCAATTACAAGAAAGGCTTGGTGCTTATATGTTGCCGAGAGCGGAGGTTGACGGGGATATTGGCCGCATTATTTTGTCTGGCCAATTCGATTTCAGTGCGCATCGAGAATTTCGCCAGGTCTGCGAAATATTGGTGGCCAATCCTTTGGTCAAAGAGCTGTGGGTCGATTTCCAGCAGGTGGTTTATCTCGATAGCTCTGCCTTGGGGATGTTGCTGTTGCTGAAAGAGAAAGTGAATTCCGCTCATAAGAGTCTGGCCTTGATCAATTGCCACGATTCAGTCAGGCAGGTTCTGGAAATCGCCTGCTTTGGAAAGATTTTTACCATTCGTTAACAGGGTGGTGAAAAAGTCCGAGACACCCCATAGAAAATCGAAAATGTGCGGAGTCCCGGGGCGAAAAAGGATAAACCAGGCTCAAAATAGGCCGTTTTTGCCCATTTTTTGAGCAATTGTCGGTGGCTTTTCGAGTTTTATCCCGCTCGAAAACGTTTTTCACCACCCTGTTAAGCACCTGATTGATCGCGACTCATGAGAATACTTGTTGCTGATGATGTTGAGTCGGCCCGTTTGTTGCTGATGCGTTTTGTTGAAGCACTGGGGTATGAGGCAATTTCAGCGTGCGACGGTCAAGAGGCTATCGCGCAATGGCAGCAGGCACAGCCGGATTTGATCCTGATGGATATGCTGATGCCAGGCGTGTCCGGATTGCAGGCTGCCACACTCATCAAGCAACAGGCTAAAGAAACCTGGGTTCCAATAGTTTTTATTTCTGGGGCGGGCGAGGAGAAGATTCTGGCAGAGGCGATAGAATGCTGCGCAGATGATTACCTGAACAAGCCAGTCAATTTCCGCGTGCTGCGCGCCAAGCTTAATGCCTTTGGCAGAACGCTTGAGTTGAATCGACGCGTTCGTGAACAGTCGGAAAAGCTTGCAAACTACTATGAGCGCTCGGAAGAAGAGAAGCGGGTGGTGCATCACCTGATGGATCAACTGGTGAGCGCTGAACGATTGACGGATCCCCAGGTTGCCTATTGGTTATGTCCGGCAGAGAGTCTGTCAGGAGATCTGATCGGTGTGGCGCGTACGCCGGGGCGCGTGCTGCATCTTCTGCTCGCTGACGGGATTGGCCATGGGATATCGGCAGCGCTCAATGTTTTGCCCCTGATGCAGCCTTTTTACAGCATGACCGAGCGCGGTCATTCCCTGCCTGAAATCCTGATCGAAATGAACAATAAGGTGCGCCAGGTGCTGCCTGTGGGGCGTTTCGTGGCGGTGGCGTTGATCTCGGTCAGTGAGGCTGATCATTGCATCGAAATCTGGAATGGCGGCATGCCCGAGCAAAAGATACTCGATGCGGCCGGGCATGTTATTGAAGTTTGTAAATCTTTCAGCTTGCCGCTAGGAATCGTGCCGAGCGCGATGATGGACTTTACGCCGAGCCGGTTCTGCGTTGATCAGCCGGGCGCGGTATTGGCGTATTCAGATGGCTTGGTTGAGGCGCGCAATCCGGATGGAGAGCCATTTGGCGAGACGCGTCTGCTTGAGGCCGTGTGCGGTGTTCGTCCGCATGAGTGTATGGCTGCAATTCAGTTTGCGCTTCAATCTTTTATGCGGGAAGCCTCGTTGCATGACGATGTGTCGGTGGTGATGGCCAACTTTGGCAACGCCATGGTTCAGCCGGAAATTGCTGCGAAATCATTCAGTTGCATCAATGTGGTTGAGCTGGAGGAAAATTTCCAGAAATCGTCGCTGTTATGGCGCTATGAGTTGGTGCTGGGGGCGGAAGAGTTGCGCTATATCAGCTTTGCACCCTTCATCATGGATTTTGTCCTTGCCGTCAAAAAGTTGCATTCACATGCGAGTGATGTATTTCAGATCGTTGAAGCGTTGTTTCTTAATGCGCTGGACTACGGTCTGCTGTGCCTTTGTCCTGCGTCTGGTCTGAGTCGGGCGGAGCGATCGGCATATGTTTCGCAGGAGCGGAGAAAACGCTTGGACACATTGCAGCATGGCCAGATCACACTGGATCTTGCTGGTTTTGAGTATGAAAAAAAGCAGTTTCTGCGGATACGTGTCAAGGATAGCGGCCAGGGGTTTGACTGGCGTGCGTCTGTTTCCGATCAGGAACCTTTGGATCTGCGTGGAGGTCAAGGCATACGCCTGATCAGGACATTGTCTGCGGGCGTGCATTATCCAGGTAATGGTAATGAGACGATTGTTTACTATGTCTTGCCTTGATTTCATTCGAATTCGTTTTTTTCCCATAATTATAAGCACTCCATGTTTCAGCTTGGGCTGGGTATGGAGATCGGTTACTGGAGATGGCCAATGCGTGAGCCTGAAATCAAAAGGCCGCTTGTGGCAAATGTGCTGAGTGCAGAGTCGAACGTGCAAGGTTCGGTGGTACCAAGTTACAGTGCTGACGTTATTCTGCCCCGTCAAATACGACAGGGGCCACGACCGGAACGCTTGATTGTGGTTGGTGCCTCGACAGGCGGGACTGAGGCACTCAAGGATTTTCTGATGATGTTGCCCGCCGATGCGCCGGCCATCCTGATTTCCCAGCATATGCCCGAGATGTTTACCCGCTCTTTTGCCAGTCGCCTTGATGGGTTGTGCCGTATCAAGGTCAAGGAGGCCGAGCATGGAGAAATGGTGCGTTCTGGCTGTGCTTATATTTCACCCGGGCATTCTCATTTGATGCTGGGATTTTCCGGTGGACATTTTATCTGTGAGCTTTCACGTGGCGAGCCGGTTAACCGGCATCGCCCATCCGTGGATGTATTGTTCCGCTCTGCCGCCAACCAGGCCGGCTCTTCTGCCATTGGCGTAATCCTGACTGGCATGGGTAAGGATGGGGCGATCGGCATGCGTGAAATGAAAGAGGCGGGTGCCTATAACTTTGCACAGGATGAAGCAAGTTGTGTGGTATTTGGCATGCCCAAGGAGGCGATTGCAAATGGTGCCGTGGATGAGGTCTTGCCGCTGAAGCAGATTGCCCCGCGCATTATGCAGTGGCTGTCTCTTCATGGTGGTCGTGCCAACTCAACAAGGGCGGGACTATGAGTTTGCCAGTCTTGGTGGTTGAAGATGATGATGATCTGCGTGAGGCCTTGGTAGATACCCTGCAGTTGGGGGGGTATGCCACGGTTGCTGCTGATAATGGACTGAGCGCCCTGCAGATCCTCGAACACACGCGTGTCGGGCTGGTTTTGAGCGATGTGCAGATGCAGCCGATGGATGGCAATAGTCTGCTGCGTGAAATCAAGATCAAGTATCCATGGCTGCCCGTGATGCTGATGACGGCCTATGGACTGATCGATAAGGCAGTTGCAGCGCTGCATGCGGGCGCTTGCCACTACCTGCCAAAGCCGTTTGAGCCGCAAAAATTATTGGAGGAAGTTGCAAAGTACCTGTTGCCGGAAAGTGACGATGATTCGGTGATTGCTGAAGATCCGGCAATGCGCCGATTGCTGGATGTCGCCCGCCGTGTGGCGCAGTCGGATGCGTCTGTGATGATCACGGGCGAATCCGGGGTCGGGAAAGAAGTGCTGGCGCGTTTCATTCATCGCAACAGTTCTCGTGCCGACAAGCCGTTTGTGGCCATCAATTGTGCCGCCATCCCGGAACAGTTGCTTGAATCAACCTTGTTCGGACATGAAAAGGGCGCATTCACTGGTGCAACTTCACAACATATCGGGAAATTTGAGCAGGCAAATGGGGGCGTTTTGTTACTGGATGAGGTAACAGAAATGCCCCTCGCACTTCAGGCAAAATTGCTGCGTGTTTTGCAAGAGCGTGAAGTGGAGCGCGTGGGGGGGGCTAAAGCCATCCCGGTGGATATGCGTGTACTGGCGACTTCGAACCGCGACATCGAGCATGAGGTAAGTGAAGGGCGTTTTCGCGAGGATCTTTTCTATCGGCTCAATGTCTTTCCGTTGTACCTGCCTTCGCTGCGGGAGCGAAAAGACGATATCGTTCCGTTGGCGCGCGCCATGCTCGCGCGACATTCCGCCAGGCAAAATCGACGCCTTCCTGTGCTGATGCCCGAAGCTGAGTCGTGCTTGTTGGCCTATGGCTGGGAGGGCAATATCCGTGAGCTGGATAATGTGATGCAGCGGGCGCTTATCCTGGCAAGCGGTGATGAGATTGCGCCTGAGCATCTGCTCTTGCCGGTCAAGGCGGCAAAAATTGCCAGTGCACCCTCCGTGGAGGATGAGTCAGAACAGACTGTGCTGGATATCAAGGAAGTGGAAAAGCAGCATATACTGGACACATTGCGTGCGGTTGGCGGGGTCAGGAAGTTGGCGGCTGAGCGGCTTAACATGAGTGAGCGTACTTTGCGCCACAAATTGCAGCAGTACCGGGAGCGGGATGGTAATTTGCGTGCCTAGCAAATATCTGGCGCAGGAATTGCTTGCCGGGCAGGTGTCTCGCCCCTAGAATCAGGTCTGGAAGGATAAGTAATCATGAGTAGCGTGCAAGGTATTGATCAATTACTTGGAGAGCTTCGCTCGGTCGCAGCGCTGGCTTCTGGTCAATCCTCCTCTGCAGCCAATGTTGAAGGTGCCGAGGCACCGCAGTTTGCCGAAGTGCTCAAGCAGTCGATTGATCAGGTCAATCAGATGCAATTGGAGTCTCAGGATAAACAGCTTGCGTTCCAGGCGGGTGAACCCACGGCGGATTTGCAAGATGTCATGGTCTCGCTGCAAAAGGCCAGCCTGAGCTTTCAGACAATGGTGCAGGTTCGCAACAAGCTCGTGGGTGCTTATCAGGAAATCATGAACATGCAGGTCTGACGGCCTGGAGTGACGATATTGGCTAGACTATGGCAGAGGCGAGCGTAGCAGCTCAGCGCAACCCGGTTGCGAATAAAGATCCAGGCGGTATGCGCCAGCGTTTCGAGGCTCTGTCCGGACCCAGCAAGCTGGGTATTGCCGTGCTGGCTGCGGCTGTCATTGCCTTGCTCGTTGGTACCTTGCTTTGGTCCCGCGAGCCAGCTTGGCGCATTCTTTTCACCAACCTTCCGGACAAGGAAGGTGGTGCCATCATTCAATCCCTGCAGCAGATGAATGTCCCGTACAAGCTTGATGCTGGTGGCACGATACAGGTGCCAGCGGATCAGGTGTACGACGCGCGGCTGCGCTTGGCCGGCCAGGGCTTGCCCAAGGCAGGCAATGTTGGATTCGAGCTGATGGATAGCCAGAAATTCGGTATCTCCCAGTTCGCCGAGCAAGTGAATTATCAGCGAGCCATCGAAGGCGAACTGGCACGTTCCATCGAAACCATCTCCGTGGTCGAGCGTGCACGGGTACATCTGGCTATTCCCAAGCAAACTGTTTTCCTGCGAGACCAGCAAAAACCCTCTGCTTCGGTAGTGATTACCATGCACCGTGGTCGCCAGCTTGATGGTGGCCAGGTGGCAGGCATCGTGCATCTTGTCTCATCAAGCGTGCCGGATTTGCCGGTCAAAAATGTGACGCTGGTTGATCAGGATGGGAACCTCCTCTCGAGCGATCGCGATAAACAGCGCTTGAGTCTTGATCCCACCCAACTGCAGTACGTGCAACAGATCGAGCGCAATTTTGTCGAACGTGTCGAGGCCATTCTGGCGCCGATCGTGGGGCGTGACAATGTTCGGGCTGAGGTGACTGCTCAGGTGGATTTTGCAGAAGTTGAAGAGACTTCAGAAAAATTCAGACCTAATGGTCCACCCAATGAGGCGGCGATCCGCAGTCAGCAAACTACCGAGCAAAGTGGACGAGCGGGAGCTGATGTTGCAGCTGGTGTTCCTGGTGCATTGTCAAATCAACCTCCGGGTACGGCAGTTGCTCCCATTGCTGTTCCGGATCAGGCCGGCGCACAGGGGGCGGCCAATCAGTCTGTGGTGAATGCCAATTCACGGCGTGATGCAACCACCAACTATGAGGTAGACAAGACGATCCAGCATGTGAAACAACCGGTTGGTGGTGTCAAGCGGCTTTCCGTTGCGGTGGTGGTCAATTATCGCTCCAGTGTGAATGAAGATGGGCAACAAGTTTTTGTACCGCTGCCAGCGCAGGAAATGGAGCAGATCAATAACCTGGTGCGCGAGGCTGTTGGGTTCAATCAGCCCCGGGGTGATTCGGTAAATGTCGTCAATGCTGCGTTTGCCCGATCCGCAGAGGTGGCTGAGGTTGCCTTGCCTGATCGCGCGCTCGAGTATCTGAAAGTCAATCTGGCCGACGTGGTGAAGGTGGCACTGATTGCATTGGTTGTGATTTACCTGTTGTTCTTTGTCGTTCGCCCGCTGATGCGTGATATGAGCCGAACACGGGAGGATGCCCGCTCGGCGCGGGACGAGGATGCTGAGGAAGCAGGCATGGGTGCTACCCCGTTGCACTTTGCGCAGCAGGTAATGACCGAAGAAAATCAGGAAAAGCTGTCAGCCTTTTCTGAGTTGTTGCAGCAGGCCAAAACGCTTGCCAAGGATGACCCGCGCATGGTCGCCACCATTTTGCGTGAATGGATGAGTGGCGAAGAAGAGTCGACCGAGTCCGGCAAAAAGAACTGAGGAAGCTACATGGCTGCGAATATGGATGAGGAAGGCGTTCGCCGGGCGTCGATTCTCCTGATGACACTGGGGGAAGAGGCTGCTGTCGAAGTGTTCAAGTATCTGGGCCCCAAAGAGGTTCAGAAGCTCGGCTTTGCCATGGCCGGCATGGAAAACGTCAAGCGCGAGGAAGTGGACAATGTGCTGGGGGATTTTATCTCGGCAACCAAAAATCGTGCGAATCTTGGGGCGGCGGATGAATATATCCGTTCAGTTCTGACTAAAGCGCTGGGAACAGACAAGGCCGCGAACCTGCTTGACCGTATCCTGCAGGGCAATGATAACGGCGGGATCGAATCGCTCAAGTGGATGGATTCTGCCGCGGTGGCGGAACTCATCAAGAACGAACATCCCCAGATCATTGCAACCATTCTTGTCCATCTTGAGCCAGACCAATCATCTGAGGTATTGGCTAATTTCACGGAGCGGTTGCGCAATGACGTCCTGTTGCGAATTGCGACATTGGAAGGTATTCAGCCTGCTGCACTGAAAGAACTCAATGATGTGCTGACCCAGCTGCTGTCCGGTTCGGATAAGCTCAAGAAAAGTGCGATGGGCGGTGTCAAAATGGCGGCGGATATCCTCAACTTCATGGGCGGGATTGTCGAGGCTTCCGCCGTATCCAGTATCCGCGAGTACGATCCGGAATTGGCACAGAAAATTCAGGACAAGATGTTTACGTTTGACAATATCCTTGATATCGATGATCGAGGCATTCAATTGTTGCTGCGTGAAATCCAGTCCGATCAATTGATTGTTGCACTCAAGGGAACCAGCCAAGCCTTGCGGGACAAGATTTTCAAGAATATGTCGCAGCGTGCAGCGGAGATGCTGCGTGAAGATCTGGATGCGAAAGGGCCGGTCAAACTGTCTGAAGTTGAGGCTGAGCAGAAGGAAATTCTCAAGATTGTGCGTCGTCTGGCAGATGAAGGGCAGATTGTGCTGGGTGGCAAGGGTGATGAAGGTCTGGTTGAATGATGCGGGGTTATCAGTAGATGGCAGGCCAAATTTCACGGGTCATTCCGCGCGAGGAACTTTCGGAATTTCAGCGCTGGCAGTTCAATAGCCTGCTGGAAGGGGCTGCCTTGGCGCAGCCTGTGCCCGAGCAAACCACTGTTGAATCCCCCTCTGTAGAGCCGTTGTCCTCCGAGGTATTCACAGCCCCTGTCGAAGTGCCGGAAACGGTAGAAGATGCCGTGCCGATTCATTTTCCCACTGCCGAAGAAATCGAAGCAATCGAACAGCAGGCGCATGAGGACGGCTTTCAGAGTGGCCTGCAGACAGGCCGTGCTGTGGCGGAAGAAGAGGTTCATCAGTTCCGGGCTGTATTGGCCAGTCTGGCTGAAGCACGGCAGTCGGCAGAGGCAAAGTTGGCGGATGAGGTGCTTGAGTTGGCGCTGGTGGTGGCACGACAGTTGGTCAGGGATGCGCTGGATGCCGACCGAACATTGCTCTTGCCCGCTGTCCGTGAGGCAATTGCCGGCTTGCCATCAATCAGGGAACCGGCGCGATTGCTCCTGAATCCTGATGATCTTGCCGTGGTTTCGAGTGTGCTGGCGAATGAATTGCCCTCGGGAAATTGGCGTTTTGTGGGTGACCCCGCCTTGGCACCTGGCGATTGCCGTATCGAGTCACCGGTCTCATCCATTGATCTGGGGTTGGCTCTGCGCTGGCAGACCATTCTGAATGTACTCGGCAAAAAGCAGCGGGCTGATCTGGCCTGGGAGCAACTCGCTGCCATGAATGAATCCGATGATCACACCCGTGATTGACCGATGTTCCCAATATTTGGCTGATTGCAAAAGCGCCGTGCAATGGGTACGGCCCTGGTTGCCGCGTGGCCGCTTGACCCGCGTGTCCGGCTTGGTGCTGGAGGTTGCTGGCCTGCGTCTGCCAATTGGAATGTCCTGCGATGTGCTGACGGCAGGCGGACATTCGGTCGAAGCGGTAGTAGTCGGTTTTCAGGAAGATCGCTTGTTTCTGATGCCGATCGCCGAAGTGTACGGTGTTGAGCCCGGGGCAGAGGTTGTGCCGCACGAGGATGTCGCGGCCTGGATGCCTAAATACGGTGTGCAGCAACTGTCCAGACGCCGCGTCGAGGATCATGGACGTCAGGTTCCTGTTGGTTGGGGATTGCTGGGGCGAATTCTTGATGGCTTGGGCCGGCCGTTGGATGGCAAGGGCCCGTTACAGTTTGAAAGTTATATGCCCTTGTTCGCACGGCCGTTCAATCCGATGGATCGCGAACCGGTGCGCGATGTCATGGATGTTGGCGTGCGGGCAATCAATGCCATGCTGACTGTTGGTCGAGGGCAGCGACTTGGCTTGTTTGCGGGCTCAGGTGTAGGTAAATCGGTTTTGCTGGGTATGATGGCGCGCTATACCACCGCCGATGTCGTAGTGGTGGGTCTGATCGGTGAACGTGGGCGCGAAGTCAAGGATTTTATTGAGAATATCCTCGGTGCAGAGGGGCGTTCGCGCTCGGTTGTGGTGGCCGCTCCGGCCGATACGCCGCCATTGCTGCGCTTGTATGGCGCGGCCTATGCAACCAGTGTGGCTGAATATTTTCGCAATCAGGGTAAGAATGTCCTGCTGATCATGGATTCGCTGACACGCTATGCCATGGCTCAGCGTGAAATTGCCTTGGCCGTGGGGGAGCCACCTGCGACAAAAGGGTATCCACCTTCAGTGTTTGCTCGCTTGCCGCAATTGGTTGAACGCGCGGGTAATGGCCGTGCTGGCAGCGGGTCAATCACGGCGTTTTATACGGTTTTGTCAGAAGGCGACGACCAGCAGGATCCGATTGCTGATTCTGCGCGTGCAATTCTGGATGGCCACTTTGTCTTGTCACGCCAGTTGGCTGATTCTGGCCATTATCCGGCCATCGATATTGAAAGCTCCATCAGCCGGGTAATGCAGGATATCGTGACCCCGGCAGAGCTTGAGTTGGTGCGTCGCTTTAAATATCTTTACTCAAGGTATCAGCGCAGCCGAGATTTGATCAGCGTGGGTGCTTATGTTCCGGGATCTGATTCTGTTCTGGATGAGGCAATTCGACGCCATGCATCGTTTGAGGCATTCTTGCAGCAATCGATTCATGAGTGCGAAGGTTACCAGGGTGCCAGATCCAAACTGGCCCAGATATTCGCGCATTGATGCGGTAAACCGTTATGGCCAAATTCCGTTTTGATTTCCTGTTGCAGCTTGCTCTGGATGAGCGTGAAGAAGCAGCTAAGAAGTTGCAGGCTGCACAGAGCGAATGGCTTGCAGCGCAGGCCAAGATGGCGCAAATCGATGGTTACAGAAGCGAGTATCGCAATCGCCTGGCTAGCAACGGCCAGGGAGGTATCACCATAGTGCAATGGCGTGATTTTCAATTGTTTCTGACCAAGCTTGATGCGGCAGCCGAGCAGCAAGCCAGCCAGTTAGCCGGATATGAAAAACGCTACCAGCAAATGTTGAAGGCGTGGCAAGAGTGCGAAAAGAAGGTCAAGGGTTTTGAGGTGCTCAAGGATCGGCATCAACAGCAGGAATTACATAAGGAAGGTGCACGTGAGCAAAAAATGCTCGATGAGTTCAATAGCCGGCGCCGACAGTGACGGTGCTGATCGATTCTTCATTCCGGCGCTTGAGCCGCGTCAATCTTGAATGTAGTTTAACTACCAGTTCTCATGAGTTTCTATTGCTGTGACTTGACCGAAACGGCATAATTCACACTCATTTCTGGCATGGTTTTATGCCGATGTTGCGTTTCAGTATGGATGTTGGAACTGGCTGGATCTGTCGGTTCTGCAAGTGTCCCCATAGTTAAATGGATATAACGAGCCCCTCCTAAGGGCTAGTTGCAGGTTCGATTCCTGCTGGGGGCGCCAGCATGCTTATGCCCATAAAGCCCGGGAATGTAGTGATTTCGTGTTGTGCAGATGCATATTCCGGCACTGGGGATGGCCCACTATATTTTGTCGCGTTGCACGGCTGGTGACACACACGATGTGTTTGATTAATGCCCTACCTAAATAAAGTACAGGAGTCCTCACTTATGCTTCGCAGTACCAAGATTGTTGCCACACTCGGCCCGGCTTCCAATGACCAGGCCACTCAGGAGCGCCTGCTCAATGCTGGCGTGAACATGGTTCGCCTGAATTTCTCTCACGGCACTGCCGAAGACCATATCAATCGTGCAGCAGGTGTGCGCGAGATCGCCAAGAAACTGGGACGTCCGGTTGCCGTGCTGGTTGACTTGCAAGGCCCGAAGATTCGCGTAGGCAAGTTCGAAAAGGGCAAGGTTACCCTCGAGAAAGGCGCAAAATTCATTCTGGATGCCGAATGCGCCGTGGGTAATCAAGAGCGCGTGGGCCTGGACTACAAAGAATTGCCGAATGATGTCGAGCAGGGTGCCATTCTCTTGCTGAATGACGGCTTGATCAAAATGGAAGTGAATGAAGTGCGCGGACCAGAAGTGCACTGTACCGTTTTGCTGGGCGGCGTCTTGTCCAACAACAAGGGTATCAATCGCCAAGGTGGTGGACTGACTGCACCGGCCTTGACCGCGAAGGATATGGAAGACATCAAGACTGCAGCCAAACTCAATGCTGACTACGTTGCGGTTTCCTTCCCGAAGAGCGGTTCCGACATGTACATGGCTCGCACCCTGTTGCGTGCCGCTGGCAGCAAAGCTCAGCTGATTGCCAAAATCGAACGTACCGAAGCGATCACCAATCTGGAAGAAATCCTCGAAGCCTCCGATGGCATCATGGTAGCCCGTGGTGATCTGGCGGTTGAAGTGGGCGAAGCCGCCGTGCCGGCTTTGCAGAAGAAGATGATCAAGCTGGCTCGCAAGATGAACAAGCTGACCATCACTGCGACCCAGATGATGGAATCCATGATCGAAAATCCGGTGCCGACCCGTGCCGAGGTTTCCGACGTGGCCAACGCCGTGCTGGATGGTACCGATGCCGTGATGCTGTCGGCTGAGTCTGCTGCCGGCAAGTTCCCGGTTGAAACCGTGGAAGTCATGGCGCGTACTTGTCTTGAGGCTGAAAAGTCGCAAGAAAGCAAGATCATCAGCGAAGACGCGCTGTCCGGTGGTGATTTCACCCGTATCGATCAGGCAATCTCCATGTCGGCACTGTATGCTGCCAGCCGTCTGAACGTAAAGGCCATTGGTGCGCTGACCCAGTCCGGTTCGTCCGCCCTGTGGATTTCCCGTTTCCTGTGCGGTGTGCCGATTTATGCCATTACCCCGGCAGAAGATACCTACAGCCGCCTGTCGCTGATGCGTGACGTGTACCCGATGCTGGTGGCACAGTCCTCCAATGATCACGATGAACAGCTGGTTCGTGCTGAGGTGGAAATGCTGCGCCGCGGTGTGGTGCAGAAGGGCGATATCGTGATCTTCATCTTCGGTGATGTGGTTGGCCTCGGTGGTGGTACCAACAGCATGAAGATTGTGAAGGTCGGCGAGCGCCGCCACTAAGCCATATGCTCGGGCTCGGATCGAGCCCCGAGTTTGTTGTACAGTCAAGCAGCCCCGTATCGTCAAGATGCGGGGCTGCTTTTTTCAAGGCAGCCCAAACCGAGTGGCTCTGGTCGGGTCATTCTCGTAAATCATTTCTTTTTCTGTAAAGAAATTCAGGAGAAACCCTGACTCTGCTATGCTGGCACCTTTCGTTTTACACAGGCAAGCCATGCTTGAAGTACAACACCCGTCGCGGATTTATCTGATAAGCACTGATTCGCAGCAAGCCGCTGAATTGTCGACACAGTTGGAATTGTTTGGTTTTTCTGTGCAAATTTTTTCTCGCCAGAGTGCGCTGTTGGCTGCCATGCATTCCTGTGAGGCGGCTGCACTGCTGATCGACGAGAGTGGGCTTGACGATGCTGAATTGCCACAGGCCGTACCACTGATGGCGCGCTTGACTGATGCACCGTTGGTGTATCTGTCAGAGCCCCTGTCGGTGGTCAAGCAGCTTGAGATGCTGCGCGTCGGTATCACCGATATTGTGGGTAAACCATTTGATGGGCAGCAATTGGTTGATCGACTGGATCAATTGCTCGTGCGCAATCACGAAGCGCCATTCCGGGTATTGGTGGTTGACGACTCTGAAGTTGTTTCGCGCTGGGCACAAAATACCTTGTCTGCGGCTGGTATGCAGGTGCAGGTGGTTCACAATCCGCTGGAGGTTTTTTTGCCGCTTGAACGGTTCAGGCCGGATATCCTGCTGATGGATGTATACATGCCGCAATGCACGGGGGATGAAATTGCCAGAGTCATCCGCCAGAACAAGCAGTTTGACAGTATCCCGATTGTCTATCTTTCGACCGAGACCAGCCGCAACCGGCAATTGATGGCGCGTAGCATGGGTGGCGACGATTTTCTGGTCAAGAACATGGAGGCAGATGAGTTGGTGGCCGTCGTGACCATTACCGCGGAACGCTATCGACGCCTGCGTCACTGGATGACTTGCGACAGCTTGACCGGATTGCTGAACCATACCAGCCTCACCGCCAGGCTGGAGCGCGTTGTGTACCATGCACAGCGAGAAAAAGTTCCATTGGCATTTGCCATGGTCGATATCGATCATTTCAAGCGTATCAACGACAGTCATGGACATCCTGTCGGGGATCGTGTGATCAAGAGCCTTGCGCGCCTGATGCGCCAGTCCGTAGTGGATGCAGAAGCAGTTGGGCGTTATGGCGGGGAGGAATTTGCCGTTATCTACAATGACCTTTCTTTGCTTCGAGCTGCCCAGCAATTGGATCTCATGCGTGAGCGATTCGCTGCACTGGATTTGCGGCATGGTGAGGGAATTTTGCGTGCATCATTCAGTGCGGGGATTGCCAGGCTGGAGCCTGGCATGTCCGCAGGCCAACTGATCGATGCGGCGGATCATGCTCTCTATGATGCCAAGCGTGCCGGACGCAATCAAATCGGAATCGCGCAAGCGACCAGTATTGCGCATTGATCAATAAGGTGGTGGTCAAATCGCTTGTGTTTGGATCTGCTGCGGGTAATGGGCAACCCGGTTGCGCCCTTGTTTTTTTGCCAGGTAAAGCGCTTGGTCGGCCTGATCAAGATACAGGTTTTGCTGATCGGTACTGTGTGGAATTCCTCCTGCTGAACCAATGCTGACAGTCAGTTTCCCTTCCGGGCTGCCTAGATGCGGGAGTTGCGTTGCCGCAATGCGTGCACGAATTTTTTCCGCATAGATTCCTGCTTGAACCGGTCGAGTATCTGGCAGGATGATGACAAACTCTTCACCGCCAAAGCGAGCCACAAAATCCAGCGGGCGTTTTGCAATGTCCTGCAGTAATTCAGCTAATCCGATCAGGCAGCGATCACCGGCGGCGTGACCGTATGTGTCGTTGTATTGCTTGAAATAATCCACATCGATGAACAATATGGATATCGGGCGTTGTGTGCGTGCTGCGTGTCGCCAGAGCCGCGAATAGGCTTTATCCAGTGCCCGTCGGTTATAGGCACCAGTCAGCGTGTCGCGTGCGACCTGACAAAGCAGTTGTTTGTTGGTCTCTTCAAGTTGTTGTCGCTTGATCGATTCCAATGTTGCACGGGCATGGCTGATACGCAAACGCAATTCCTGACATCGTTTGGTGCCCAGCATTACCAATATCAATGCCAGCATCATCAATACTGGGTAAGCCGCTGCGAAATCTGCTTGTTCCCGTATTTGGCGGAAATGGCCGCTGGCAATACCGTAGAGTAAGCAACTGATGACAGAGGTTATCGTGGATAGCTGAAATGGAATGGTCAGCGACAAACCGCTTGCCATGATGAACAACAGCCATTGCAGGTAAAAATAAACCTGATTGTCTGCAGAGTGATGATGGGCTGTAATCATGGCTTGGCCGCATGCAGCCAATAGCAGGGTGGCACAATGCCACCAGTGGCGATTACGGATGGCGTGGCCGGCACCATGGGGCATCAGCGGCAACAGTGCCAGCATGAGCAGCGGAAATAATCGGATCAGCCACAGGTTTGGTTCTGGGTTGCCTATCATGAAACCATCCGAAACAGTCAGCAGGCTCCAGATAGCCGGCATCAGCCAATATGTATCACGCAGCGCCGGGTTTTGTGGCAAGCGGGTGTCCTTATGATGCATTTCGGTATCAGGGAAAAATCGCAGGCTGGATTCCAGGGCGTGGTCTTGTCTGGATGATTGAACGTACAGTGGTGTAGTCATGGATGGGCTGATCAGGGCTTTTGTGATGACTGATTCGGAAAGATTATATTAAATAAATTGTAATTTATGTGCAATTGATCGGGGGTGACTCCCTGTTTCTCAATTCCTCGCAAGGTTTTGTAATGACGATTCGCTATCACATCCAGCCTGTTTCACCCGAAGCTCATCTGTTCCAGGTCACACTATCGTTGGATACGCCGGATCCTGCCGGACAGGTTTTCTGGTTGCCAACCTGGATACCTGGCAGTTATCTGATCCGGGAGTTTGCCCGGCATATCGTTGCGATCACGGCTAGCAGTGGAAAACGGGAACTGGTCATCACCAAGCTCGACAAGATGCGGTGGCGCCTTGAGCCTGTCGAAGGATCCGTTTCACTGCGATATCTGGTGTATGCCAATGATCTTTCCGTGCGCGGCGCTTTTCTGGATCAGACACGCGGTTTTTTCAACGGCACCAGCGTTTTCCTGGCGGTCCATGGGCAGGAGGACGCACCGTGCGAGGTGGTCATCGCGAAACCGGCAGACAAGGTTTTGCATGATTGGGAAGTTGCGACTTCGCTTACGCGTTCTGATGCAAAACCGTGGGGCTTTGGCGGCTATCGGGCCGCGAACTATGACGAGCTGATTGATCACCCGGTTGAGATGGGCGAGTTTTCCCGTATTGGTTTCAAGGCCTGTGGCGTGCCGCATGAGCTGGTCATCGCCGGCCGTCACCATGCCGATATGAAACGACTGAAACGCGATATCAAGAAAATCTGCGAGGCACAGATACGTTTTTTCGGTGAGCCTGCACCATTTGATCGCTATGTTTTCCTGACGCTGGCTATAGGAGATGGCTATGGCGGGCTGGAGCACCGGGCTTCCACGGCCTTGATCTGTTCACGTGATGATCTGCCGCTCGAACACGAGCCAGAGATGAAGCCCGGATATCGCCAATTCCTGGGTTTGGTCAGTCACGAGTATTTCCATACCTGGAATGTAAAGCGGATCAAGCCCGCTGCATTTGCCCCCTATACGCTGGATCAGGAAGGCTATACGCGTTTGTTGTGGGCATTTGAAGGCATCACCTCGTACTACGATGATCTATTCTTGCGTCGCACGGGGCTGATTACGCCGCAGGAATACCTCGATCTATTGGCACAGGCCATGACCAGTGTCCAGCGCAATCCGGGCCGCACCCTGCAAACGCTGGAAGAAGCCAGTCTGGATGCCTGGGTCAAATATTATCGTCAGGATGAAAACAGCCCGAACAGCCTGGTCAGTTATTACATAAAAGGATCGCTGCTGGCACTTGCACTCGATCTTTCCATTCGACAAAAGAGCGGTGGCGCAAAAAGCCTCGATGACATCATGCATGCACTATGGCAACGGTTCGGCAAACAATTCGATGCGCGCGGACAAGGCGTGGGTGAGCAAGAATGGGAGCAAATTGCACAGGAAGTGGCCGGGGTCGATCTGGGCGATTTTTTTGAGCAGGGTCTGCGCTCGACCAAGGAGCTACCACTGGCTGAGCTGCTGGCGCAATTCGGGGTGGAGACACAGCTGCGTGTCGCGGCGGGGAGCGGTGACAAAGGCGGGTGGGTGGACAATCCTCCCAAGCCTGGATTGACGCTGGGCATTCGTACTGGTGCGGAAAATGGATATCTGAAAGTCACGCATGTTTTGAGCCAAAGTGCAGCAGAAAAAGCAGGGCTTGCTGCGGGTGATGTGCTGCTGGCGCTGGATGACTTGCGCGTTACCCCAGGCAATTTCGAAACACAATTGTCACGCTGCAGCGCCGGCAAGAAGAGACATCTGCATTTTTTCCGGCGCGACGAACTGATGCGTTGCGAAATCACTCCCCGGCAGCAAGAAGCCGATACCTGGGGGATGCGATCCGGCGATGCCGAAGCAGCAATTGCCAACTTGCGCCAGTCCTGGCTGGGTGATTGAAAATGGAACCGCTACTGGGTGTGCTGATTGGTGCTGTGCTGGGAGGCTTGATTCATGAGTTTGCCGGCGCTGTTGTCGGCGCACTCCTGGGTTATCTCGTGCTGCGAGTCATGCGGCAGGAAAAGCAGATCGAGCTGCTCGGCGAACGGCTCAAGGCTTTGCATGTGCTGTTCGAGGAGGGGCACTATGGCGAGCGCATCCGCGCATTGCAGCAGCGTCTTGATCGCCTTGATGCTACCAGCCCGACTCAGGCCGGATCGCAAATCGATCAGTCCGCATCGTTTGAATCTGCCCCGGCTTTTGATGAAACGGTTGACAGCGTAGTACCGGAAGTTGCACCGAAGGTGCTGACCATGCCTGAGATGGTCGAGCATGCGCCTACAGCCATTACGTCGGATGAATCCCCCGTTACTCCTCCCGTTGCAGAGGTGGAACGGCCGCGATGGCAGACCAGGCTCCTGTCCGGCAACCCCTTGGCCAAAATTGGCGCCATCCTGCTTTTCTTCGGGTTTGCCTCGGCTTTCAAGCTGGCGGTTGAGCATGGCTGGTTCCCTTTGCCCTTGCGCGTGATGCTCGCAGCGAGTGTGGCGATCACGATGGTGGCATTCGGCTGGCAGCAGCGTACCGAGCGACCTCGGTTTGCCGATGCGCTGCAGGGGAGTGGCTTTGCCATTCTCTATCTGATCATTTTTTTCATGCTCTCGCGTTGGGGATGGATTTCGGCTGGTCCGGCATTCGCTGCATTTGTTGTATTGGCAGCTGCGTGCGTGACATTGGCACTGCTGCAATCAACCCAAGTCTTGGCACTTTTCGGCTCGGCCGGTGGTTTTCTGGCGCCCATTCTGGCCTCGACCGGTCAGGACAATCATGTCCTGCTTTTTTCCTTCTATCTGCTGCTTGGTATTGCCTTGGTTGCGGCGGCGGCTGAGCGTGGCTGGCGGGTATTGGCGATTGCCGGCATGGTTTTCACTTTTGTGATTGGCTTGTCCTGGGCTTGGAGGCGCTATGAACCGACCGACTATGCCAGTACGCAAGCATTCCTGTTGGCGTTTTTTGTGTTGTATGGCGCTTGGCCGTTGTGGGTGACGCGTCGTTTCACGCTGCAGGCGTCGGACGCCACACTGACGTTTGGTGTGCCGGTGTTGTTTCTGGCTTTGCAGTACAGCCTGGTGCAGCCATGGCGTTATGGTTTTGCGATCAGTGCCGCGCTGGCGGGCGGCGGCTATCTGCTGCTGTGGCTGGGGATGCGCAGTCGGCAGGATTGGCTACCGACTGCCTTTCTCGGCTTGGCGATAGGCATGTTGACCGGTGCGATACCCTTTGCGCTGGATGTGGCGCCCAGTGCCGGTCTGTGGGCGATCGAAGGTGCGGCAGGTCTGGCCGTGGCGCTGAAGTATCGTTCCCGCCTTGGCAAATTGGCTGGTCTTGGCTTGCAGGGATTGGCCGGTTTTTATCTCTTGACCGAGCTGGGATTCATGACCGCGACGCTGCCCGTGATGAATACGCCCTGCCTGAGTGCCGGGTTGATCGCACTGGCCGGCATGGCCAGTGCATGGCTATTGGCACGGTTTGCCCGCCAGGCCAAGGATCAGACCATATGGATGCATGTCATGCTTGGCTGGTCCTTGCTGTGGTGGTTTGCGACCGGCTGGCGTGAAATCGATCTCTTCATCGTGGATCAAAAAAATGCGCTGGTGGCCGCCTTGGTGCACTGGGCGGTGACCGTTCTGGTGCTTGAAGCTGCAGGCGTCGTGTTGCGCTGGCAAGATGCACGCAGGGTAACCGGTTGGCTCAACCTGCTATTGCTGGGCGGGTTGATCCAAGCCTGGGGGATATGGGGACATGCGTTGGTCGGGATGGCAGGGTGGGCATGGCTGCTGGCGTTGACAGTGAGCTGGCTTCTACGCTGGCGGCAGGATGCTCTGGCGGGCATTGCCTCGACCTTCATGCATCCATTGCAGTTTGGATTGACCCTGGCCATACTGGCCAGCGAGGCTGTCTGGCGCGCGCAGGAGATGCTTGCATTGTCTCGTCATGGCCAATATCTGTTTGCACTGCCCGTTTTTGCGCTTGCCTTGCTGTTTTGTCAGCGCTGGCCGCGCTGGCCCGTGACTTCCTGGCCGCAGCTGTATGCGGTTACGATTGCCTTGCCCATTGCCTGCTTGACCTTGTTGGGTTCCGTTTGGGTGAGCCTGACGGTGGCTGGCAATATAGCGTCCACGACGTATTTCCCGCTGTTTTCGGTGTTTGACGGCGTGCAATTGCTCGCACTTTATAGTGTTTATCGCTGGAATCGGTCCAAGGTCGTGCAATGGGGCCATCATCTGGTCTGGGGATGCGGATTTGTCTGGCTCAGCATGCTGCCGGCACGTGTGGCCGCAGCCTGGTTTGGCGCGCGCTTCGGCGTGATATCACTGTTGAGTGTACCAGAGGCTGCAACGGGTCTGGCCCTGGTGTGGACAGCCTTGGCGCTGCTGCTGATGTGGCAGGCACAGCGCTATGCTAGCCGCGCGCGCTGGTTTGCCGGTTTCAGCCTGTTGTGCGCTGTCGGTGCAAAATTGCTGCTGATTGATCTGCGCAGTGTCGGAACCATCGCCTGGACAATTTCCCTGATTGGTGTGGCATTGTTGGTACTGGCTGCAAGCTACGTTGCACCGGCACCGCCGAAAGACGACAATCGCCCGGAGACCGGGCCGGATACGCCCAACGCCTGATCAGCCTCGAGGCTGGCCATAGACAAAAGGATGCGAACATGAAATCGGCAAAATGGGCTTGGTTAACCCTGTTGCTGGCCGGCACGGTGCTGGCTGGGCAAGTGTATAAATGGAAGGATGCAGACGGGCGTATTCATTATTCCGATACACCACCACCGGCTGGCGGGAAAGTCACGCAAATGCCGATGCATGCCAGCGAGCAGCCGGTTTCCGCGATTGCCACGCCGAAAGCGCCTCCGATCGGGACCAAGTCGGCTTCAGAAGCTGCAGCAGAACCTGTAGCGTCTGCCCCTGCTGAAAAAGATCCCAAACTGTGTCAGCAGGCACGTGCGCGCAAAGCGTTCTTGCAGACGGGGCAGTTGATGAAGACCGTCAACGAAAAGGGCGAAGTAGAGTTCATGAACCCGCAGAAGCGTGACGCCGAAATTGCCGAGGCGGACAAAGCGATCGGGCGTTTCTGCCCCTGATCCGTCAATGCCAGGCAAGACAGGCGGTGGTCAGCCCTCAGCGGTGCCGCCGCCTTTTTTCATGACCTTGCCTTCCGCTGCGCGTTGCCGGCGTACCTCTTTCGGATCGGCAATCAGCGGACGATAGATTTCCACGCGATCCTTGTCGCGCAAGGCTGTATCAAGTTTGCAGGCTTTCGAAAAGATGCCGATCTTGTGGATGGCCAGATCGATTTCCGGGAAGTCATTCAGGATGCCGGAGCGGCGAATGGCTTCTTCGGCCGTACTGCCGGGCGCCAGCTTGACGGTAACGAGCTTCTGGCGGTCGTTGTGGGCGTATGCGACTTCGACCAGGATCTGTTCTTGCATGACTGAAAACTCCGAATGTGATTCAGGCGCCGTGACGGCGTTCGGCTTCGTTGATGAAGGCATCCACAAACGAGCGGGTGATCTTGTCGAAAACCGGGCCGATCAGTGCTTCGAGCGTGCGGCTGGAAAACTCGTATTCGAGCACGAATTCCACCTTGCAGGCATCTTCCATCAGCGGAATAAAATGCCAGTAGCCTTCCAGCCGCTTGAACGGCCCATCCACCAGTTGCATGTCCAGGCGGCCAGGTCCGCGCAGATCGCGTGTGCGAAAGTGTGAGCGAATCCCCAGGAAATGAATATGCAGGGTGGCATCAAGCAGCGTCTCGCTGCGTTCATGGACATCCACGCCGCCACACCAGGGTAAAAAGCGCGGATAGTCTTCCACGCGATCAACCAGATCGTACATCTGTTCGGCGGAATAATGGGCGAGCACGGACTTGCGGATGCAATGCATGGGCGGGCAGCGTAAAATGGCCGGCCTTGAAGCCCGCCACAATTGATGAAAATGACCGAGCATCCTACCGCCCAGCCTGAAGGGGCGCAATACGAAAACTACCGCTTGCCGCCGCATTCGGTGGAGGCCGAGCAATCCGTACTGGGTGGCTTGCTGCTCGACAATCCATCGTTTGACAAGATCGCCGATGTCATCACGAAAGACGATTTTTATCGTGACGATCATCGACGCATCTTTTACGCCATTTGCAACCTGATTGAGCACAATCGCCCCGCCGATGTGATTACGGTGGCCGAAGCGCTCGATTCGACCAACGAGCTTTCCTATGTTGGTGGGCTGGCTTATCTGGGCTCGCTGGCGCAGAACACGCCGTCAGCTGCCAATATCCGACGCTACGCCGAGATCGTGCGCGAGAAATCGGTGATGCGCCAGCTGGCCAGTGTCGCGACCGAGATTGCCGATGCTGCCTACAATCCTGGTGGACGAGAGGCAAGCGATCTACTGGATGAGGCGGAAAGCAGGGTGTTCAGCATCGCCGAGCAATCCTCGCGCGGGCAGAAGGGGTTCATTCCAATGCCGCCGATTCTCAAGGAGATCGTCGAGCGTATCGATCATCTGTACCAGCAGGACAATCCGAGCGAGGTGACTGGCATTGCCACCGGGTTTATCGATCTGGATCGCATGACCTCTGGTTTGCAGAAAGGCGATCTGATCATTGTCGCGGGTCGCCCGTCGATGGGAAAAACCGCATTTTCGATTAACATTGCCGAGCATGTGGCTACCGAGCAAAAACTGCCTGTGGCGGTATTCTCGATGGAAATGGGCGCGGCCCAGCTTGGCATGCGGATGGTGGGTTCGATCGGCAAGATCGACATGCATAAATTGAAAACCGGTCGTTTTGAAGATGAAGACTGGACCAGGCTCACGCATGCGGTGAGCAAGCTCTCCGAGGCGCCGATTTTCATTGAGGAAACCGGTGCGTTGACCGCGCTTGATATCCGTACCAAGGCGCGGCGACTGGCCCGGCAGTGCGGTGGCCAGCTGGGTTTGATCGTGATCGACTATCTGCAGCTTATGGCCGGCCGGGCCGGTGCGCGCGACCAGAACCGGGCGACCGAACTGGGCGAAATCTCGCGTGGCATGAAATCGCTGGCCAAAGAGTTGCAGGTACCCATCATCGCGCTGTCGCAGCTTTCACGTTCGGTTGAGCAGCGTACCGACAAGCGCCCGATGATGTCGGACTTGCGAGAATCGGGCGCGATCGAGCAGGATGCCGACTTGATCATGTTCATGTACCGCGACGAGTATTACAACCCGGATTCCCAGTTCAAAGGTCTGGCCGAATGCATTGTTGGCAAACACCGTAACGGCCCGACCGGCAAGGTGCCACTGGTGTTCATGGGCCAGTATTCGCGCTTTGACAATGCCTTGGTCCGACCGGATGGCTGGTCATCCGATCTGGAGTCCTGATCCATTGCCAGTGGATGTAAAAAGGCCGCACGTCGCAAGACAGGCGGCCTTTTCAATAGATGGGGCGCATCGATTCTTACTGGCGTTGACCCTTTTCGCTATTGGCCAACGCAGTCATCACCATGCGCCAGCCGGTTTCGGCTTCCTGGCCACAGATGTTGAAAATATTGGTCAACAATTTGTGCTGGCTGGCGCAGAGTTCTGCATCGAGTTTGAGTCCTTCCACTGTGAGCGTCAGGCATTTCACGCGCCGGTCGTTTTCGGACAGTTCCGCAGCAATCAGGCCAAGCTCCTGCAGCCTGCGCAGCGGTGCGTTGAGTGCCTGCTTGCTGACGCCCAGTTTGGACAGCAGCTTGTTGACTGACAGGCCGGGATCTCGTCCGACGAAGTAGATGATGCGGTGGTGGACGCGTGCCAAGCCACGCTTTGCCAGCATTTCATCCGGCAACGCAGTAAACGCGCGATAACCGTAAAAAAGCAGTTCCTGCGCAGAGTAGAGTCGGTCGTTTTTCTTGTTCATGGTTGACATTCTACCAGAGGAATGAAAATATATACGTCAATATAATTGACTAAATTGGAGTGCTGACCATGTTGGCAAAACGCATTGACCGGCTGACTTCGTCGCTGGTGCGCGATATCCTGGCGCTGGCTACCCAGCCTGGCATGATTTCATTTGCCGGTGGTCTGCCTGCAGAAGAAGGCCTGTTTCGGGCGCAGGATGCCGGCATTGATCTGAATGCGTTGCCGGATTCGATCTGGCAATACGGCATGAGCGAAGGCGAGCCGGCGTTGCGCGAGTGGGTGGCGCAGCGCGTCAGCCAGTTGGGCCTGCCCTGTTCGGCGCAGCAGGTGCTGATCCTGAACGGATCGCAGCAGGGTATCGATCTTATGGCCAAGTTGCTGGTGGAGGAGGGTGACCGTATCCTGGTCGAATCGCCGGCCTACCTGGCGGCATTACAGGTATTTCGCCTGTTTGGTGCGGACATGCATGGTGTTGCGCAGGATGATGACGGTGCATTGCCCGATGCGCTGGCTGCCGCACCCGATGCACGCCTGGCCTACTTTACCCCGACCTTCCAGAATCCGACCGGTCGTTGCACCTCGGTCGCGCGGCGAGCCGAGCTGGCATCGATCTGCGATGCGCGAGAGCTGGTGGTGTTTGAAGATGACCCGTATCGTGACCTGAGTTTTGATGAGCCGGCACCCGCACCGCTGGTTTCGCATTTGAAGGATGCATGCTGGGTATATCAGGGTTCATTTTCCAAAACCCTCTCGCCAGGATTGCGACTGGGATTTCTGGTTGCCCACCCGGCACTGTATCCGGCCTTGCTCAAGCTCAAGCAGGCCGCAGATCTGCACAGCAACCGCCTGAGTCAGCACATCGTGTTGCAGGCATTGCAGCAGGGCATGGTTGAAGCGCATGTGGCACGCAATCTGCCACTGTATCGCCAGCGCCGCGATGCCATGCAGGCTGCGCTGATGCAGCATCTGTCCGGCATGGCGGACTGGGTGGTTCCCAAGGGCGGCCTGTTTTTCTGGCTGCGCCTGCACGAACGCATCGATGGCACTGCCTTGTTGCATGCGGCTATCGAGCGCGGGCTGGTTTTCATGCCGGGAGATGCCTTCTTTGCCGGGGAGCCTGAATACTCAGCCCTGCGCCTGAATTTCAGCCACTCCAACCCTGATGAAATCCGGCGCGGGGTGGAAGTGTTGGCGCAACTCCTCAATCACATCAGGGTTGTCCCGGACTGCGTCCTCCAATCAGAAACCGCTATCCTGCCCGAATGAATACTCCCCGCACGCTGATGCTTGCGGGCCTGCGCGATACCGTACCGATGCTGGTGGGTGCAGGTCCGTTCGGCCTTATTTTCGGCACGCTTGCCGCATCGGCCGGCATGTCGGTCTGGGCTGCGCTGGGCATGTCCTTGTTTGTGTTTGCCGGTTCTTCGCAATTCGTTGGCGTGTCCTTGATCGCGGCCGGTGCGGCGGCGCCAGTGATCTGGCTGACCACCTTGATCGTCAACCTGCGCCACGCACTCTATAGTGCCACGCTGCAACCCTATGCCAAGCATTGGCCGGCAGCCTGGCGCTGGTTGCTGTCGTTCTGGCTGACCGATGAAACCTTTGCCGTGGTGGAACACCGGTTTCGCGAACACGGGAGTGATGGTGCCCAGTGGTATCAGCTGGGATCCTCGTTGGGTATGTACCTGAACTGGGTGTTCTGGAGTGGTATCGGTATCCTGATTGGCAAGAGCATTCCCGGGGTGGAAAGCTGGGGACTGGATTTTGCCATGCTGGCTACATTCGCTGCCATTGTCGCCCCGCAGTTGCGCCAGTACGCGGTACTGGCTGCCGCAGTGATGGCCGGCAGTACCGCTTTGCTGCTGCGTGGCATGCCCTACAAACTGGATCTGATGTGTGCCGCGTTTGCCGGAGTTGCGGCTGGATTGCTGGCGGAATATTGGTTGAAAAAAGGCAAGGGCAGATCATGAATCACTGGCTGATCATACTGGGCATGGCGCTGGTAACGTTTCCGGTACGTGCCAGTTTTCTGGTGTTTGGCCATCGTATCGAGTTTCCGCCAGTGTTGCGCCGGGCGCTGCATTATGTGCCTGCTGCGGTGCTGACCGCCCTGATCGCGCCCATGGCCTTGGCGCCAGGTGGCGAGGTGGAATTGAGTCTGGATAACGCCTACCTGATCGGTACGCTGGTTGCGGGTCTGGTGGCGTTCGCGACGCGCAAGACCCTGCTGGCAATCTGTGTGAGTTTCGTGGTCTACGCGCTGGTGCGCTGGCTGTGATGGCTGGATCAACCATTCCGATTTGAACGGTTGATCCAGATGGGCGGCTGCGTATCGCTGGTTATTCCGGTTGGTGTGTGACGACCACGATCTGATAAACCCCGCCGAAGATGGTGCGCTTGCGCCAGACAAACTGTTCGGGATGGCTGGCGTAGTGGGAAAGCTCATGCTGCCAGAGCGCATCGGCAAACGGCTCCAGCCAGGCGTTGACGATTTTCAGAATCCAGCGAATCGGCTGCCACCAGGCCGGACGATGATAGTCGACCAGAATCAGTTTGCCATGTCGGGGAAGTTTGGCCAGCAGGTGGTTCAGAATCTGGCGCTTTTTCTCGTCCGGTACTTCATGCAGCAGGAAAAAGCTGCAAATTAGATCGTAATCATCCACTTCTCCGGCAAAAGTCGCCGCATCGTGCCGGATTACCCTGGCCCAGGGCAGGTCGGCAAGTTTCCCTTTGCCGTGCTCCACCTGTATCGGCGTGATATCCGTCAGATGGAATGCTCCGCTGGCTCCCGTTGTTTGTGCCGCACGACGGACCAGATCACCATAGACGTGGGCAATCTGCCAGATACGCATGCCAGGTTCGATCTCTTGCAGATAGGCTTGCATCAGGCGTTGATCGTTGCCAAACAGCAGGGTGCGCACGACGATGTTGCGATCCAGCTGGCGTACCCAGGCCGGATCGACATAAGCCCAGTCATAGACTTCGGTCATGTAGTCGGGTACCCCCCGGTAGTAGAAGTCGGAATCCGCGGTGGTGGTCAATGGTGATTCTGGCATTTTCAGGTCTGGTGTAATCAAAGCGAAGCTCGACAATACGGCATGATTGGCATGGCAGCTTTGTCGACAATACAAAAAACGGCTTGAGACGGCGGGTAATATTACCGGCGAGGTGGGATGTCAACAAGGAAAATAGGATATTCCATCAATGGGTTATGGTCTTTTCTTTGATTGCTGGAGGTGGTCGGGATGCTGTTGTGTCCTGACATCAATTTTGTAGTGCATGAGTTCTGCCAATTGAACATTTGTAGTGGCGGTGGCAGCATGCGATTCCGCAAAGAACAATCGCGCCGCAGCAACTGGCTGTGGTCATTGGCGCAGAGGTATTCATGAATCTGGCAGAACTGTCCGCACATCCCGTCTGGCATCACTTTTTCACGCTGTGTTCCCATCCGCGACCGTCTGGCCAGGAGGCGGCGCTGCGCGCAGCCTTGCAGTCCTGGGCAGTATCCCGTGGCTTGGATCATCTGGTCGATGATGGCGGCAATCTGATCATTCGCAAGCCCGCCACTGCAGGCATGGATGATCGGGTTGGCGTTGTCCTGCAGGCACATCTCGATATGGTTTGCCAGAAGAACCATGACAACCCGCATGTTTTTGCCACGGATCCGATTTTGCCCGAGATCCATGACGGATGGGTTAAGGCGCGCGGAACCACGCTCGGTGCTGATAATGGTATTGGCGTGGCGGCAGCGCTGGCAGTGCTTGAGTCGGATGCTATAGCACACGGGCCGCTTGAAGTTTTGCTGACGGTGGATGAGGAGGCTGGCATGTCGGGTGCGCGCGCACTGCAGTCCGGATTCCTGCAAGGCAAGCTGCTGTTTAACCTCGATACCGAAGACTGGGGCGAGTTGTATGTGGGCTGTGCGGGCGGGATCGATGTCACGCTGCGCCGCCATGTCGGCCGGGAGCCCGTTTCGGCGGCATTCGTGCTACGTGAAGTAAGTATCAGCGGGCTCAGGGGCGGGCATTCCGGCTGCGATATCCATCTGGAGCGTGCCAATGCGATTCGCTTGCTGGCGAGATTGCTGCAGCATACGTGCCGGCAAACTGATTTGCGTCTGGTGTCCTTCAATGGCGGCACCGTTCGCAATGCGCTGCCGCGAGAGGCTTCTGCCATTGTGGCGATACCGGCTTGTGACGAGAGCATTCTCGATGCCCAGGTTCGCGCATTCCAGGCGCGCTATTCCGAAGATTATGCCTGCGTGGAAGACAGCATCTGCCTGCGGGTGGGTTTGGCAAGCGAGAGCAGCATGTCGCGGGCAAGCGATACCCAGACCATCCTTGATTTGCTCGCAGCCTTGCCGCATGGCGTGCGTCGCTGGAGCCGGCAGGTGCCGGGGGTGGTGGAATCCTCGAACAATCTGGGCGTGATCAGCTTCGATACCGAATTGGAGGTGGTGTTGATGGTGCGTTCGCTGACTGATTCGGGGGCTGATGAATTGGCTGTCGCGATAGAATCCTGTGCCCGCCTGGCTGGTGTTCAGTCCGAACGCAGCGGGGCATATCCGGGTTGGCAGCCAGATTTGACCTCGCGGGCGTTGCAGGTGGCGCAGGGAGTATACCGGGCACAGTTCGGGCTGGAGCCTGCGATCAAAGTGATCCATGCCGGGCTAGAGTGTGGCTTGATTGGTGCCAAATATCCCGATGTCGAAATGGTTTCGTTCGGGCCCGTCATCAAGGATGCGCATTCCCCGGACGAAAAGGTGGAAATCAGTTCTGTAGACCGGTTCTGGAGGTTGCTGCAAGGTTGTCTGGCGGCCGTGCCGCAGGCGTGAGAATTACTCGTCCGCTGTGGTGAAGGTCAGATCAGGCCTTGATCCGAATCCAGCAGATTATCCAGCCGGTGCTGGCCGAGATGCTGGCGCAGGCTTTTGCGCGAAAGCAGTTTTTCACGGGCTGCTTCGGGCAGGTCGGTCAGCCTGAGAACGTTCTTGTTGATCAGTACGTCGATCAGATCTTCCAGTACGCGGATCAGATCATCGTCCAGCTGGCTGAATATCGCTGCTTCCGGCGATTCGCCCAGAAAATTGGCGATCTCCGGGTGGTTTGAAGGCAGAAATTCCTGAGCGTCAATTTCCGGGGCTTGCAACAGGGCGGAAACTTGCCCATTCTGGTCTCGCCTGACATATGGCATGGCATGGCCTCCTTTTCCTATCCATCGTAGCAGTCCGCAACAAATACGGGAATCATGATTCAGCCAGAACTGGAATTGCTTCACTTCAAACCCGTTCAGTGCAGGCGTTTGCCACCGGTATTGTTCCTGCATGGCGCTTATGCAGGGGCCTGGTGCTGGCAGCCCTTCATGCAAGCGCTGGCTGCTGCCGGGATCGAGTCCTATGCCTTGAGCTTTCGCGGCCATGGGGGCAGCGCGGGACGGGATAAGCTTGATAGCTGGTCGGTTGATGATTATGTGACGGATCTGTTCCAGTCCGCGGAAAGGTTGCCAGCGCGGCCGCTGCTGGTTGCGCATTCCATGGGCGGCTATATTGCGCAACGTTTTTTATCGCGAGGCGGGCAGGCGGCCGGCTTGGCTTTGCTGGCCAGCGTGCCACCCTATGGTCTCACGGGATCTGCCTGCTTCATGGCCATGTTCCATTCCCAGTTGTTGATGCAGCTGAAAAATTTCGAACTGGGTCATGTGCAGCATCCGGAACCGGCGATGATCGGCAATCTGCTTTTTTCCGATGACATGCCATGGGCTGATTTGTCCACATTTGCGCACAGTGCCCAGCGCGAATCGCTGCGGGCACTCTCGGAAATGCTGCTGCCACAACCGTGGCGCATGTGGGCGCTGCCCACCTTGCCGGCACTGGTTCTGGGGGCCGGCAGTGACAAAATCATTCCGGTGACGGATGTCTGGGCCAGTGCCAGTGCGCTTGCTGTCGAGCCGGTGATGATCGAGCACAGCGGTCATGCCATGATGCTGGATGTGTATCGCGATAAGGTACTTGAGCGGTTGTTGGTGTGGATCGATTCAATCGTCTGAGTTGGGCATCCATTCGAAGCCACATTTCAGGCAGCGACAGGTGAATTCGATGTGATGGGTGGGCAATTCATTGGTGACGATGTCATCTTCCCCTGCGTTGCATTCGGGGCAGGATTGCGGTTTGCTGTGTTCGGTGTGCAGGTCATGCCCGGTTTTTTCAGTAGCAGGATGCAAATGCAGCAGAACGTTTGCAGCGCCTTCGGTGTATTTGTTGGACATGTCTCTCTCCTGCAGTAACGTGGACCTGTTTCAAGTAGTGCAGACCCGGTTAAAAAACCGAGTCTGATTCATTTATCGAACATATTTCCATTTTTGGCGAGCTACTCCGTCCGGAGGACGGGATCGATGCCCAGTTTTCGCAGTTTGAACAAGGCAGCTTCTGCTTCCGCTTTAGTCCGGAATGGACCGATTTGTACGCGTGTCTCCAGATAGACGGGAATGCCGGCACGCTGAACCTGCAGTAGCAGTTTTTCTGCATTGCTGGCATGCAGGAAAGCGCCCGCCTGCAAGGTATAGCCATTTGCTGGCGTTGCTGGCGATGGCTTGGCCGCAGTCTGTGGATTTTGCTGTTGTGGTTGGACTGATTTGGGTGGAGCTGTTGGTGCTGGTTTGGCTGGCGATTGCATCGCAGTAGCAGGGGTGGGCGGCGCGGGCGAGGTTGTTGCTTCGCGAACATTAGCCGGCGGGTTGATCGCTTGATTTGCTATGGCGGGTGCCGAAGCTGCAGCCATCGCTGTGGAAGCGGTTTCGTTCATGCTGTCACTAGGTATCGATGCAGCCGCTGAGGAAATGTTATCGGCCGCGGACGCCTGTACATGCGATGTGATTTCCTGTGGCGTGGATGCAGAAACTGTCGGCGAAGGCGTGTTGGTTACCGATAGTCTGGGGGGCGGATTTCGATCCTGATCCAGCCAGAACAGGGTGCCCACAACGCCGGCCACCAGCAGTGCGGCGATTCCCAGTCGCCAGATCAGTTGCGTGCGCAGTTTGCGCTGTTCTTCCTGCTGCAGAATGGGGTCGAGTGCGTCGTTCATTGGCATGTCTGGTTGTTTGTTATAATGCACGGCTTGCCCGGTAGTTATCAGGTCATCATGATGTACCGGGGCAGGGGATCTGGCGGCAGCCGCCGCCTGACCATAAATAATATCAACAAAATCAAAAATAACTGGAGATACCTATGGCGATTGAGCGCACGCTCTCGATTATCAAGCCCGATGCGGTGGCGGATAATCAGATTGGCAAGATTTATGAACGATTTGAACAGAATGGGCTCAAGATCGTAGCCGCAAGAATGAAACGGCTGTCGCAAGCCGAGGCTGAAGGTTTTTATGCAGTGCATCGCGATCGTCCCTTCTTTGGCGAGCTGGTGCAGTTCATGCAGTCCGGGCCCGTGATGATCCAGGTGCTGGAAGGCGAAAATGCCATCGCCCGATACCGGGAGCTGATGGGGTCGACCGACCCGAAGAAGGCCGCGCCGGGTACGTTGCGCGCAGATTTTGCCAAGTCGATTCAGGCCAATGCGGTGCATGGCTCGGATAGCCCGGAAAATGCCGCGATTGAAATTGCATGGTTTTTTGCACAAAGCGAAATAGCTTTACATTGAGAAGATACTGATGCCGGTCAATTTGCTGGATTTTGATGCCGAACAGCTCGCCCGTTTCGTTGCGGAAATGGGTGAGAAGCCATTTCGCGCCAAGCAGTTGCTGAAATGGATTCACCAGCGCGGGGTGTCGGATTTTGAAGCGATGACCGACATCGCCAAACCTTTTCGCCAGAAATTGGCCATGCAGGCGGAAGTTCGGGTGCCGGCCATGCTGGCTGAGCAGGTTGCTTCCGATGGGACCTACAAGTGGCTGCTCGATGTTGGTGCTGCCAATGGTGTTGAGACTGTTTTTATCCCGGAAGACGATCGCGGTACCTTGTGTGTGTCGAGCCAGGTCGGTTGTGCTCTGGATTGCACATTTTGCTCCACGGCACGCCAGGGGTTCAATCGTAACCTGACCACGGGCGAGATCATCGGCCAGCTGTGGTGGGCAAATAATCGCCTGAATGCCGCGGCAGCACGCCTGGGTGATGCCGCCAATGAGAGCGGACGCGTGGTTTCCAATGTCGTTCTGATGGGGATGGGCGAACCGCTCGCCAATTACGACAACGTTGTTGCTGCCTTGCGGCTGATGCTGGACGACAATGCCTATGGTTTGTCACGTCGTCGCGTAACGCTGTCAACCTCAGGGTTGGTGCCGGCGATCGATCGCCTGCGTGAGGATTGCCCGGTGGCGTTGGCTATCAGCCTGCACGCGCCCAACGATACCATCCGCGATCGGATCGTGCCGATCAACCGCAAGTATCCGCTCAAGGAACTGTTGGCGGCATGTCAACGTTATCTGGAAAAGGCACCGCGCGATTTCATCACATTTGAATACATCATGCTGGCCGGGGTGAATGATCAGCCGGAACATGCGCGGGAACTGGCCCGGCTGGTCCGCAGTGTGCCGTGCAAGTTCAATCTGATTCCATTCAATCCGTTTCCTGATGCCGGCTACGAGCGTTCCGGGCGCGACGCCATCATGACTTTTCGCGATATTCTGATCGAGGCCGGTTACGTGGTGACCGTGCGCAAGGTGCGCGGCGATGATATCGATGCAGCATGCGGCCAATTGGCCGGGAAAGTGCAGGATCGTACGCGTCGCAAGGAAAAGGCTGCATTGACTGCGCAGACCATTACCTTTGCCAAAAGAGAGGGCGCATGAAACCGGGTCGGACAAGTCTGATTGCGTTGCTGTCACTGGCCGTGATGGCCTGCCAGCAAGTGCCTGTGGAAAATGCCAGCAGCGATGAGCGTGCTGCCGTGCGTACACGATTGGCGGCCGAATACTTCAAGCGCAATCAATATGGCGTGGCGATGGAAGAAGCGCAGAAGGCTGTGGCGATCAATGGTGTCTATGCGCCGGCTTATAGCATGCTGGCCCTGATCAATATGGAAATACGCGAGGATGCCCAGGCGCGACGTTATTTCCAGAAAGCGCTTGAGTTGGCACCACGCAATCCAGATTTTCACCACAACTATGGCTATTTCCTGTGTGATCGTGGCGAGTGGCGGCAGGGGATAGATCATTATCTGCAGGCCTTGCGTGATCCCTTGTATGCCACACCGGACAAGACGCTGGTTGCCGCCGGTATTTGTGCCGAGGCAGGCAAATGGGATAGCGAGGCAAAGAGTTATTATGAGCGCGCCTTGCGCATGCAGCCGGCAAGCAATCAGGCCAGGTTTTTTCTTGCCTCCTTATTGCTGAAACAAGGGGAAATCACCCAGGCCCGCACGTATGCACTGATGCTGGCCAGGCAGGCCAATCCAAGCGCTGCCGATTTGTGGCTGGCAGTTCGCGTAGAGCGCAAGCTGGGCAGCAAAGAGAGCGAACGTCGTTACGCCGAGCTGTTGCAGCAGCGTCATCCCAATTCATTGGAAACTTCCCGATTGCTTGCAGAGCAATATGACTGATCATGAGTGATAGTACCCATCCACCATCTGATTCCGATCTCGTCGAATTATCGGTCGGCCAGACCCTGCGGTCTGCACGAGAATCGAGCGGCCTGTCCATCGAAGAAGTTGCCGAGCGCCTGAAGTTGACGGCTCGGCAGTTGAATGCGATCGAATCCGATGAGTTCGATTCCCTGCCCGGCAATACATTCGTACGCGGTTTCGTGCGCAATTATGCTCGTCTGCTGGGTGTCGATTCCCGGCCCTTGCTGGACAAGCTTGCCGCTTTCCTTCCGGCAGAGCGTGTGCAGGCGGCCATGCCATATGTCGGAGATGCCACGGCCCTGGCTTCTGCTGCGATGCCAGGCCGGCAAGTCCGGAACTGGCCGCTTTTGCTGGCGTCAGCGCTGGGACTGATGATTGGTGTCGGTGGGGTGTTCTGGTACCTGCAGCGACCACCAGAGCCGGATATGTCGATGACAGCCATGCCGGTACCCGCACCGGATGTCGCGAGTGCAGTGGACTCTATGGTTTTGGTCAGCGAGGCATCGGATGTGATGCCGGAAATCGAGCAGGCAAGTAGTCCCCTGCCGGAGATGGCCAGCGTGCCGGTGGGGGCATCGCAGCCGGCCATCATGATACAAGCCCCTCAGGCTGTTGCTTCAGTGGTACAGCCAGCCAGTTTTGCCGCAGTTCGCGTGACCGTGGCATTCGATAGCTGGGTACAGATCGTGGATGCCAAGGGGCAGACGCTGGTTTCGCAACTGATGCGCCAGGGTATGGAACAGACTGTTTCGGGTGAACCACCGTACCGGATCAAAATCGGCAATGCGCCACAAACGCGCCTTTTCTATCGTGGCCAGCCCGTGGATCTGGCTCCCCATACCCGGGCCGATGTTGCAACGTTAGAACTCAAGTAACTGGATAGTCATGACTTTTTCTCCTATTCCAAGACGTGCCACCCATCAGGTTCGCATCGGCCCGCATCTCGTGGGCAGCGAGCATCCGGTGCTGGTGCAATCGATGACCAATACGGATACGGCTGACCTGGATGCTACGGTCAAGCAGGTATATGAACTGTGGCGGGCTGGTTCCGAGGTGGTGCGTATCACCGTGAATAGCCCGGAAGCCGCCGCACAGGTTGCCAATATCCGCAATCGGCTGGATCAGTTGGGTTGCGATGTGCCGCTGGTGGGTGATTTCCATTTCAACGGTGATCGTTTGCTGCGCGATTACCCGGATTGTGCGGTGGCGCTGGCCAAGTACCGCATCAATCCCGGAAATGTTGGCAAGGGCAGCAAGCGTGACGAAAAGTTCGGCTTCATGATCGAACAGGCAGTCAAGTACGACAAACCGGTGCGTATTGGCGTGAATTGGGGATCGCTCGATCAAGCGATGGTTGTGCGCCTGATGGACGAGAATGCCCGATCATCCCAACCCTTGCCGGTCGATGCCGTGATGCGGGAGGCATTGATTCGCTCGGCGCTCGATTCCGCCGAGCAGGCGATTGGCTGGGGCATGCGCGCGGATCAGATCATCTTGTCGTGCAAGGTTTCGCATGTACAGGATCTGATTGCGGTTTATCGCGATCTGGCCAAGCGGTGCAATTACGCCCTGCATCTGGGGTTGACCGAAGCCGGCATGGGCTCGAAAGGTATTGTGGCGTCCACCGCAGCGCTTGCGGTGTTGCTGCAGGAGGGAATTGGTGACACCATCCGCGTGTCGCTGACTCCGGAACCCGGTGGCGATCGCACGCGCGAGGTCGTGGTGGCGCAGGAAATCCTGCAGACCATGGGCCTGCGTTCGTTTACCCCGTTGGTGACGGCCTGTCCAGGATGCGGCCGTACGACTTCGACCGTTTTCCAGGAACTTGCCCAAAGCATTCAGGCTTTCCTGCGCGAGCAAATGCCGGTCTGGCGCCTGCAATACCCGGGAGTCGAAGATCTCAAGGTTGCCGTGATGGGCTGTGTGGTCAACGGCCCCGGTGAATCAAAACTCGCCGATATCGGCATCAGCCTGCCCGGCACTGGTGAAGTCCCGGTCTGCCCGGTGTATGTCGATGGTGAAAAAACCGTCACGCTCAAGGGCGAGCATGTGGTCGAAGAATTCCAGTCCATCGTCGAGGATTACGTCAGAACCCGCTATGGCGAAGGCGGAATCAAGCGACGCGAAACATCAACCATTCCACTCAAGCAAATCTGAACATGGCTCAAACAATTCAAGGCATTCGCGGCATGAACGACGTGCTGCCGGATGCATCTGCTGCGTGGCTCCATTTTGAAGCGGTCTGCCGCGATTGGCTCGCAGCTTATGGTTACAAGCAGATCCGGACCCCGATCGTTGAAGCAACTCCGCTGTTCGTGCGGGGCGTGGGCGAACACACCGATATCGTCGAAAAGGAGATGTATTCGTTCGAGGATAGCCTCAATGGCGAGAAGCTGACATTGCGGCCGGAAGGAACCGCTGGCTGTGTGCGTGCCTGCATCGAGCATGGCTTGCTGTACAACCAGACACAGCGTCTGTGGTATACCGGGCCGATGTTCCGGCATGAGCGCCCGCAAAAAGGGCGTTATCGCCAGTTTCATCAACTGGGCGTGGAAGCTTTTGGTTTTACCACGCCGGATATTGATGCAGAGATGATCCTGATGCTGGATGATCTGTGGCAACGTCTGGGTCTGACCGGGATGACGCTGGAACTCAATACGCTTGGTGACACGGCCGAGCGTGCCGCGCACCGGGCAGAGCTGATTGCCTATCTGGAAAAACATCAGGATATCCTGGATGAGGATGGCAAACGTCGCATGTATACCAACCCGTTGCGCGTGCTTGACACGAAAAATCCTGCCATGCAGGAAATGGCCGAAAATGCACCGAAGCTGATCGATTTTCTGGGTGAGGAATCGCGTGCGCATTTTGATGCCGTGCGAGCCCTGCTCGATGATGCTGGTATCGCGTACAAGCTGAACCCACGCATGGTGCGTGGGCTGGACTATTACAACCGTACCGTGTTCGAATGGACCACCGACAAGTTGGGTGCCCAGGCAACGGTGGCGGCCGGTGGCCGTTATGACGGACTGGTCGAGCAACTGGGTGGCAAGCCGTGTCCGGGGGTGGGGTATGCCATCGGCATCGAGCGTATCCTGCTGCTGCTGGAGGCCTGTGGTGTCAAACCGCAGTCGAATACGCCGGATGTGTATGTGGTGCATCAGGGCGAATTGGCTGCGCGTCTGGCTTTCACCGTGGCGAATGATTTGCGTCGGCAGCAGTTCAAGGTAGTGCTGCATTGTGGTGGGGGCAGTTTCAAGTCGCAATTCAAGAAAGCCGATGCCAGCGGTGCACGCCATGCGATTGTGTTGGGTGATGACGAAGCGCAAAAACGCCTGGTATCCGTAAAATGCCTGACTGGCGAGAAAATGGGCGAACAGGTTGAATTGTCACTGGATGCTTTGGCGGCATATTTGCGTCCCCATGGTTGATGGCGCTTTGTTGAGAACAAGTACAAAAGGGAGAAGCCGTAATGGCATTTGATTTGCAAGAGCAGGAACAGATTGCCGAACTCAAGGCTTTCTGGCATGACTACGGTCGACATATTGCATTGGGGCTGGGTATCGCCATTGCCATCTATGCAGGCTGGAAGGGCTGGAATGCATGGGAGAACCGTCAGGCTACACAGGCCTCGGCCCTGTATGCAACGCTTGATGCTGCCGCAGAGGATGCATCCAAGGTCAAGGCGATAGCTGCCGAAATAAAGAATGATTATTCGCGTACTGCTTATGCCGAGCGTGCAGCGCTGATGTCGGCGCAATCAGCTTTTTCTGCCAAGGATCTGGCCACGGCCAGGGCTGAGCTGGAATGGGTGATCGAACATGGCCGCGAGGCTGGTGTACGTGATGTGGCGCGCATCCGTCTGGCCAATGTCCTGATGGATGAAAAGAAATTCGACGAGGCGCTGGCCCAGCTCAAATCGGCCGAAGATCAGGGTTTCGGTGCGCTTTATGCTGAAACACGGGGTGATGTGCTGGCGCTCAAGGGTGATGCGGCTGGCGCAGCAGATGCATACAAGCAAGCACTGGCCAAGCTGGCGAAAGATGCCGCGAACTACAAGTTTGTTGAAGTCAAGCTCGAAGCTCTGGGAAATCATTGATATGAATGTCTGCCGCTCGCTGATTCTTGCCTCGTGTGTTGCCCTGCTGGCTGGGTGTGGCTCAACCAGCAATGCCCCAAAACCTGGACCATTGCCCGCGGTACAAGCCAAGTTGCAACTGCAGGATGTCTGGCGTCAGTCGCTGGGCGCAGCGACCGGTGCCAGATTGCAACCGGCATTGCAAGGTGATGCGATTGCTGCCATTAGTGCAGATAAGCGTCTGGTGCTGCTGGATGCTGAAAGTGGCAAGGAGCGCTGGCAGCTGACCCTTCCCAATCCTGCGGCGGGTGGCGTTGGCTTAGGCCGCGATCTGGTCGTGGTCGGTACGCTGGAAGGCGAGATTCTGGCTTACGGGCGAGATGCCAAGCTGCGCTGGTCGGCACGCTCCGGCAGCGCGGTGGCTGCGCCGCCCGTAGTCACTGATTCAACGGTACTGGTACGCGGTACAGATGGCCGATTGACCGGCTATGCGGTAACCGACGGTACGGTGAAGTGGGTGTACTCCCGCCAGCAGCCGGCATTGTTGTTGCGCAATTTCGCAGCGCCTGCCGTTGATGGCGACGTGGTGTACTACGGTCAGGCCGGAGGCCGGCTTGCGGCCTTGACCCTCAAGGAAGGTCGCGTGCTATGGGAGGCGCAGGTGGCCCAACCTCGTGGCGTATCCGAGCTGGAGCGAATTGCCGATATCGTTTCCACTCCGGTGGTCGAGGGTGGGCAGGTTTGTGCGGCGGCTTATCAGGGACGACTGGCCTGTTTCAACGCGAAAAGTGGCGGCTTGCTCTGGTCGCGTGACGTATCCAGCTGGTCGGGTCTGACAATGGATGCCAAGGCAGTCTATGTCGTTGATGACAAAAGCAATGTGATGGCCTACGAGCGCAGTTCCGGCCGCAACCTGTGGCGCCAGGATAAGCTGGCTTCCCGCAATTTGGGTGGCATAGCCGTGGACGGACGCAATCTGGTAGTTGGCGACTATCAGGGTTATCTCCATTTTATTGATACCGAGGATGGCAGTTTTGTTGCGCAGCAACCTACCGATGGCGGCGCGATTGCTATTGCGCCGAAAAAGGCAGGAACGCGCTGGCTGGTGCAGACTCAGAAAGGCGGCCTGTATTTACTGGCTCGCAAGCAAGGAAACTAGATGAAACCCACCATCGCTCTCGTCGGGCGGCCGAATGTAGGCAAATCGACGCTTTTCAACCGTTTGACCAAGACGCGTGACGCCCTGGTTGCGGATCTGCCCGGATTGACACGGGATCGCCATTACGGGCACGGCAAGGTCGGTGACCGGCCATATCTCGTCGTCGATACTGGCGGGTTCGAGCCTGTGGTCGATGAGGGCATCATGTTCGAGATGGCTCGGCAGACACTGCAAGCCGTGGATGAAGCCGATGCCGTGATCTTCATCGTCGATGCGCGTGCAGGTATCACCCCGCAAGACAAGATCATTGCCAATCGCCTGCGTCAGCTGACATGCCCGGTGCGCGTTGCCGTGAACAAGGCCGAAGGTTTGCGTGAGGATATTGTTGCGGCTGAATTTTTCGAGTTGGGTCTGGGTGATCCTGTGGCGATCTCGGCTTCGCATGGCGAAGGTGTGCGCAGCCTGATCAACGAGACGTTGTCGAATTTTCCTAAAGAGGATGAGGAAGAAGAGCCGGATCACCCGAAGTTTGCCATCGTTGGTCGTCCCAATGTGGGCAAGTCGACGCTGGTGAATGCGATTCTGGGTGAAGAGCGCGTCATTGCCTTTGATGCCCCGGGTACAACCCGTGATTCCATCCATATCGATTTCGAGCGCAATAACCGCAATTACACCATTATCGATACTGCCGGTGTGCGTCGGCGCGGCAAAGTCACCGATGCCATCGAGAAATTCTCGGTGATCAAGACCATGCAGGCGATTGAGGATGCCAACGTGGCGGTGCTGGTGCTGGATGCCACGCAGGATGTCTCGGATCAGGATGCCAAGATGGCTGCCTTTGTACTGGAAACCGGGCGTGCGCTGGTGGTTGCTGTCAACAAATGGGAAGTGGCCGAACAGGAGCAAAAGGACCGAATCAAGCGCGAGATCGCACGCAAGCTGGCGTTTCTGGATTTTGCCAAGTTCCACTATATCTCGGCCTTGCAGGGCAAGGGTGTCGGTGACCTGTTCGCGTCAATTGATCAAGCCTACGCGGCTGCCATGATCAAGATTCCGACGCCGAAGCTGACCCGTGCGTTGCAACTGGCGCTGGAACGCCAGCAGCCTCCGCTTTCCGGCCGGATTCGCCCGAAGATGCGTTATGCCCACCAGGGCGGTTCCAATCCGCCGGTGGTGGTGGTGCATGGCAATTCGCTTGAGCAGGTACCAGCATCCTATTGGCGTTATCTTGAACATTCCTTCATGAAACTGTTCAAGCTGCAGGGAACGCCGTTGCGCGTTCAGTACAAACAGAGCGAAAACCCATTTGAAGCCAAGGCGGAAAAGGAAAAAGCAAAGCGGGTTCATCCTGGCCGTCGAAAATAGAAGGCAATGTGCATAATGTGTGTGGGCTGTCTATCGTTTGCGCTTTGATGTACCATGACAGTCAGGTTACCCAGGCAATAATCCGCAAATAACAGCAAAACAGGAGAAAAAAATGAGTGCCAAGGGGCAAATGCTGCAAGATCCGTTTTTAAATGTCTTGCGTAAAGAACATGTTCAAGTATCGATTTACCTGGTCAACGGCATCAAGCTGCAAGGCCAGATCGAATCGTTTGACCAATATGTGGTCTTGTTGCGCAATGTCGTGACGCAAATGGTTTACAAGCACGCTATCTCGACGATCGTGCCGTCTCGCCCTGTGTCGATTCCGCATGAATCGCCACAGGCTGCTGCTGAGTCTTGAGCATAGATTGCAGGCAAAAAACCCCGGAGGGTTGGCCCTTCCGGGGTTTTGTCTTGTGTGGCCTGACCGTTCTGTCCCGGATTTGAGATCCCATGTTTGAACGCCATAAGGGCGGAGATTCCGCTGTGCTGGTTTGCCTGAATTTTGGCGAACCCGATTTTCAGGATGCGACCGAAGAATTTATCCAGCTGGTGGAAAGCGCTGGTGTGACGCCTTTGGCCATGGTTCAGGGCAGGCGCCAGCGTCCGGACCCCGCCTATTTCTCCGGTTCGGGCAAGGCACAGGAAATTGCGGAAGCGGTGCGTGCCACCGGAGCCGAGTTGGTGATTTTCAACCACCAGCTCTCGCCCGCTCAGGAGCGCAATCTGGAAAAAGTGGTGCAATGTCGCGTACTCGATCGCACCACGCTGATCCTGGATATTTTTGCCCAGCGTGCACGGACTGCCGAGGGGAAACTGCAAGTCGAGCTGGCGCAGCTTTCACACATTTCGACGCGCCTGATCCGCGGCTGGACCCACCTTGAACGCCAGAAGGGCGGCATTGGCCTGCGCGGGCCAGGTGAAACCCAGCTGGAAACCGACCGCCGCCTGATCGGTATTCGGGTCAAGCGTCTGAAAGATCAGCTGATTACCGTGCAAAAACAGCGCGCCACCCAGCGCCGCGCGCGGGTGCGACGCAATGAGTTCACGGTTTCCATTGTTGGCTATACCAATGCCGGAAAATCGACCTTGTTCAACACCCTGACCAAGGGCAATGCCTATGCTGCGGACCAGTTGTTTGCCACGCTGGATACCACATCACGCAAACTGTTTCTGGATCAGGAGCATTCGCTGATACTGTCGGATACTGTCGGCTTTATTCGCCAGTTGCCACATACACTGGTTGCAGCATTTCGTGCCACACTGGAAGAGACCATTGAGGCGGATTTGTTGCTGCATGTGGTGGATATCAACCACCCCTTGCGTGAAATGCAGATCGAGGAAGTCAACAAGGTGCTGGCGGAAATCGGTGCTGATCGCATCCCGCAGTTGCTGGTATGGAACAAGATTGACCTCAAGGATGGCGTGCCGGAAGTCGAGCGGGATGAGTATGGTAGAATTTGCGCGGTGAAAGTCAGTGCTATAAAGGCAGAGGGCATGAATCTTTTACGGGCAGCGCTGGTCGAAGCGATGCCCAATTCGGGGAACACGAGGATAGAGAATGAGTCAGAATGACCCACAGTGGGGCGGTGGTCGCAATAACGACGGCCCTCCGGACCTTGATCAGATTGTTCGTAATTTGACCTCACGCTTCAGCCGGTTTTTTGGCGGAGGTAATCCTGAACCGCAAAATGGTGGTGACCGTCCGAGTTTTTCGGCCAAGGCGCCAAAATTTGCACCAGCCGGTGCGGCGGTCATCATTGCCGCGCTAGTAGTGCTATGGAGCGCCTCCGGCTTTTTCGTGGTCGACGAGCGCGAAGATGCTGTGATTACCCGTTTTGGCCGCTACACCCAGACTGTGGAAAATTCCGGTCTGCATTGGCGCCTGCCCTGGCCAATCGAGCATCATGAAATCGTCAATGTCACCGAAATTCGCAGTCTGGAAGTCGGGGGGCGGATTGGTGCGGCAGATACGCCGGATGAATCGCGCATGCTCACCGGTGACCAGAACATCATCGAGGTGCAGCTGGAAGTTCAGTACAACTTCAAATCAGCCTATGACTTTTCCTTCAATAACCGTTCCATGGATCGTGATGGCCGCGATATCGTGAAACAGGCGGCAGAAACTGCAATTCGTGAAGTGGTCGGCCGCAACAAGGTTGATTACGTCCTGAATGAAGGTCGTGGCCGTGTGGCCGAAGATACGCGAGACCTGATCCAGGATCTGCTTGATCGTTACGGATTGGGGGTTGTGATCTCCCGCGTCAATATTTCGGACGTGCAACCACCCGAGCAAGTACAGGCAGCTTTTGCCGATGCGGTGAAAGCACGCCAGGATCGTGCCCGCTTGATCAACGAAGGGCGCGCCTATGCCAATGACGTGATCCCCAAGGCCAGTGGTACGGCAGCACGACTGTTGCAGGAGGCTGAAGGTTATCGCCAGCGCGTGATTTCGCAGGCTGAAGGTGATGCCGCACGATTCCGTCAGGTTTATACGGAATATGCCAAGGCACCGCAGGTTACGCGTGACCGCATGTATCTGGATACCATGCAGCAGGTTTTCCAGAATACCACCAAGGTTCTGGTGGACCAGAAGTCAGGCAACAATTTGCTCTACCTCCCGTTTGACAAGCTGCTTCAAAGCACTGCTGCGGTTACAAGTCAGGCTGAAACGCCGCCAGCGGCCGTGCCACAGGCACAGCCCGAGTTGCCCATGACAACCCGTACCGGCCGCACTGCTGCGCGCGATGGTCGTTAAGGAGGTACGAGATGAACAAGATTTTGCCAACCCTTGCCCTGATTCTGCTGGTGCTGTTCGGATTTTCGCTGTCCTTCTTTACGGTGGACCAGCGGCAGTACGCAATCGTGTTCCAGTTTTCCGAAGCTGTGAGGCTGATCAAGACTCCGGGTTTCCATTTCAAGATACCGCTGCTGCAGGAAGTGCGTTATTTCGACAAGCGTATCCAGACGATTGATGGAGATGCTCCGGCCCGTATTCAGACCATCGAAAAGATGAACGTCAAAGCGGACAGCTATGTGAAGTTCCAGATTACCGATGTAGACAAATACTACAAGGCAGTAGGGAATGACCCACGCAAGGCGGTGGATCGCTTGCGTAATACGGTCAACAACATGCTGCGCGATGAGTTTGGCAAGCGCACGGTACAGGACGTGATTTCCGGCAAGCGCGATGAAGTCATGGATTACGTGCGCAAGGTGGCTGACGCTGACGCAGCGCGGATCGGCCTGCGTGTGATCGATGTCCGCCTCAAACGTGTTGAACTGGAAGACAGTACCCTGAACTCGGTGTACGAGCGTATGCAGTCCGAGCGCAAGGCGGTAGCGAGCCAGCAACGTGCAGAGGGTTCGGCTGAGGCCGAGCAGATCAAGGCCGATGCGGATCGCCAGCGCGAAGTGATTCTGGCTGAGGCATACAGCAAGGCGCAACAGATGAAGGGTGAAGGCGATGCCAAGGCTGCGTCGACCTATGCCGATGCCTATGGACGCAGCCCAGAGTTTTATACCTTCTACAAGAGTCTTGATGCGTACAAGCAGAGCTTTGCCAAGAAGGGCGATGTGCTGGTGATTGACCCTAGTTCGGATTTCTTCAAGTACATGAAGAACCCGCGTGCGGCTGGCAATGGTTCCAAATGAGCGAAAGCCTGCTGTTGGGACTAGCATTGATGCTGGTGTTTGAGGGCGTTCTGCCCTTTACCGCACCGGTGGCATGGAAATCAACGATGCGCCGCCTCTCTGAGATGAGTGATCGGCAAATCCGGTTGATTGGCTTTTGTACCTTGATGGGTGGCATGCTGCTGGCAGTGTTTGCCCGTACCTGAAACTTGAATAAAAGGCCCCGCCCAAAGCGGGGCTTTGTGTGAAACGATGCGAAACTGGATACTCCCCGAAAATATTTCCGACGTGCTGCCCAGCGAGGCCAGGCAACTTGAAGTCTTGCGGCGCAACATGCTTGATCTGTTTGCGCGTTACGGCTATGAGCAGGTGATTCCACCATTGGTCGAATATATCGAATCCCTGTTTACCCAGGAAGACAAGGCGCTTGACCTTAAAACATTCAAACTGGTGGATGAGCTGACCGGACGACAAATGGGGCTGCGTGCCGATATTACGCCGCAGGTGGCGCGTATCGATGCACAAATCCTCAATCGTACCGGTGTGGCACGCTTGTGCTATGCGGGGTCGGTGGTAAACACCCGCCCGGATGGCCTGCTTTCAAGTCGAGAGCCACGCCAGATCGGTGCCGAAATCTATGGCTGTGCATCATTGGCAGCAGACGTGGAAGTCATTGAGTTGATGCTGGAAAGTCTGGCTTTGGCAGGTCTGACGGAAGTCAGGCTGGAAATCGGCCATATTGGGCTGTTCCATGCCTTGGCCGATGCCGCCGATATGGATGACAGGCTGCGCGAAGAGGTTTTTATTGCATTGCAGCAGAAAGACTTGCCATCGCTCAAAGCAGCGACTTCAGGTTTGCCGGCAGAATTGCAGACGGCGTTTCTGGCATTGCCCAATTGCTATGGCGGCAAGGATGTGCTTGCCTTGGCACGGACAGCATTGCCAGCCATCCCGGCGGTGATGCAAGCACTGGATTTGCTGGAAGCGCTGGATGCTGCACTTGCCGTGCGTGGTATTCGTACCCGTTATGATCTGGCTGAGCTGCGTAGTAGCTACTATCACACCGGCCTGGTATTTGCTGTCTACGCAACTGGATTTGCCAACGCGGTGGCGCGCGGTGGCCGCTATGACAGCGTAGGTGAAAAATTCGGGCGTTCACGTCCGGCCACCGGTTTCAGCCTGGATTTGCGCGAGTTGAGTCATTTGCCTTATCCAGAGCGTCGACTTGGCATTCTGGCGCCCGGGCTGGAGGATGCCGCTCTCTTGGTCAAGGTGCGTGAATTGCGCAAGCAGGGCGAGATTGTTGCAGTTGATCTGGGCATGCCTAGAGAGGAATCCGGTTGTGACCGACAATTGGTCAAGGTCGGCAATGACTGGCAAGTGGTAACATTGGCCTGAGTGTTTTCCGGCCCACCGTTACGGCGGTGGGCCTTGTCACGTTTTGAATTATTGATTAGAGGTTTTCCATGAGCAGAAACGTAGTGGTTATCGGCACCCAGTGGGGCGATGAAGGCAAGGGTAAAATCGTTGACTGGTTGACCGATCACTCGCATGGCGTAGTACGTTTCCAGGGCGGGCACAATGCTGGCCATACCTTGGTCGTAGCCGGCAAGAAGACGGTATTGCACTTGATCCCGTCCGGCATTCTGCGTGATGGCGTGATCTGCTACATCGGCAATGGCGTGGTGCTTTCCCCGCAGGCCCTGCTCAAGGAAGTGGATGAGCTGGAGGCCGCAGGCATCAATGTTGCCAGCCGACTGAAGATTTCTGGCGAATGTCCGCTGATTCTGCCATATCACAGTGCGCTGGATATCGCCCGCGAAGCGGCCAAGGGTGACAAGAAGATCGGCACGACCGGTCGCGGTATCGGCCCAGCCTATGAAGACAAGGTGGCTCGCCGTTCGATCCGTCTGCAGGACTTGTTCCATCGTGACCGTTTTGCAGCCAAGCTGCTGGAAAACCTCGATTATTATAATTTTGTGCTGAAGAATTACTTCAATGCCGAAACAGTGGATTATCAGCAAGTGCATGATGAAACACTGGCGCTGGCCGAGCGTATTGCGCCGATGCTGGCCGATGTCTCGCGTGACCTGACCTTGCTGGACAAGGAAGGCAAAAACCTGCTGTTCGAAGGCGCGCAAGGTGCCTTGCTGGATATTGATCACGGTACCTATCCGTTCGTGACCTCTTCCAACTGCGTGGCTGGTGCCGCTGCTCCTGGTGCCGGTGTGGCTCCGCAAATGCTGCATTATGTACTGGGGATCACCAAGGCCTATACCACGCGTGTGGGTTCCGGTCCATTCCCGACCGAGCTGTTCGATGACGTGGGCGCTCGTCTGGCCAAACGCGGTAATGAATTCGGCGCTACGACTGGTCGTGCCCGCCGTTGCGGCTGGTTTGATGCGGCAGCCCTGAAACGTTCGATCCAGATCAATGGCGTATCCGGCCTGTGCATCACCAAGCTGGATGTGATGGATGGTCTGGAAACTGTACGGCTGTGCGTGGGTTACAAGGTTCGCGGCGAGGTACTTGATCTTTTGCCTTCCGGTGCCGAGGAAGTGGCCCTGTGCGAGCCGATCTGGGAAGAAATGCCAGGTTGGAGCGAATCAACCTTCGGCATCAAGCGTTATGAGGAATTGCCTGCCAACGCACAAGCCTATCTGAAGCGTCTGGAAGAGGTTTGCGGCGCGCCGGTCGACATGATTTCTACAGGCCCGGATCGGGAAGAAACCATCGTATTGCGACACCCTTTCCAGCACTGAGGGTAAGCAAACCAAAAAAACCCGCCGCTGGCGGGTTTTTCCTTGTTGATTAGTGGGTTATATATAACAAGGAGGGGCAGTTTGACTTCTGCTGGTGATGATCGGGTATGGGCAATTTATGCGTGATAAAAAACAGGAAACACCGGTTACCGACACCATGCCTTTGGTGCACTATCGCAAAAAGGATGCTGCACGCATGCGGCAGATGGATGAGATGCAGGGATGTGTCGAGGGCAAGGTACGAGAGGTCATGGACTCCTTTCGCGAATCGCCCTCGCAACTGGAGGTGCTGGACAAAAAATTGCGCAGAGAAAATCTAAGCTCCGAATCGGGTAGATCCATGGCAGGACGGCACCTGCCAGGCATGACAGGAAATACCTTGTGGATGCTGGTATTTGCCGTATTGCTTGTTGGTGTGGCCTATCTCATTTTTGCTTGAAGGGTTTTAAAACGACAAGGCCCGGCATTATGCCGGGCCTTGTCGTTTGGCGGAATTAATCCGTGTGCTCAACACCGAACGCAATCGACGTAATAGCGAATCTCGCCGTTGGATACTTCCTTGACCAGGCCGTGTATGTCAGCTTCAAAGCCCGGGCAAACCTTGTTGAATTCGCGCGCGAACTTCAGATAATCAACGATGGTCTTGTTAAAGACTTCGCCCGGAATCAGCAGCGGGATACCTGGCGGGTACGGCGTCAGCAGCACAGCGGTGACACGGCCTTCCAGTTCGTCGATCGGTACGCGATCGATTTCGCGGTGTGCCATCATCGAGAATGCCTTGGCCGGTTTCATGGCCGGTTGCATGTCGGATAGATACATCTCGGTGGTCAGGCGCGCCACATTGAACTGGCGGTAAAAACCATGAACCAGATTGCTCAGGTCGCGCAAGCCAATGCGTTCGTACTGCGGATGCTTGGCGGCGAATTCCGGCATTACGCGCCACAGCGGCGAATTGGCGTCGTAGGCATCCTTGAATTGCTGCAACTCGGTCAGCATCGTATTCCAGCGGCCCTTGGTGATGCCGATCGTGAACATGATGAAGAAGGAGTACAGGCCGGTTTTTTCCACGACGATACCGTGTTCGGCCAGGTACTTGGTGACGATGGCGGCAGGGATGCCTGAGTCTGAAAATGCACCATCCACATTCAGTCCGGGCGTGATGATGGTGGCCTTGATCGGGTCAAGCATGTTGAAACCATCGGCGATTGGTCCGAAACCATGCCAGGTGTCGTTGCTCTTGAGTACCCAGTCTTCGCGGCTGCCCATGCCTTCTTCGGCCAGATTGTCTGGTCCCCAGACCTTGAACCACCAGGAGTCACCGTATTCATCGTCCACCTTGCGCATGGCGCGGCGGAAATCGAGTGCTTCCAGAATGGATTCTTCTACCAGCGCGGTGCCTCCGGGGGGCTCCATCATCGCGGCGGCCACATCGCACGATGCAATGATCGCGTACTGCGGACTGGTCGAGGTGTGCATCAGGAACGATTCGTTGAAGATGTCGCGATCCAGTTGGCGGTTTTCAGGGTCCTGTACCAGAATTTGTGACGCCTGCGACAAACCAGCCAGCAGCTTGTGCGTGGACTGGGTGGCGAACACCATGGATTCCTTGCAGCGCGGACGGTTCTGGCCGATGGCATGCATGCCGCTGTAGAAGTCGTTGAAATTGGCATGCGGTAGCCAGGCTTCGTCGAAGTGCAGCGTGTCGACCACGCCATCAAGCAGACCCTTGATCTCCTCGACGTTGTAGATGATGCCGTCGTAGGTCGATTGGGTAATGGTCAACACGCGCGGCTTGATATGCGGGCGTTTGGCCAGCGATTCGCGTGCGAACGGATTGGCCTCGATCTTGCGGCGGATGGTTTCAGGCTCGAATTCGCTGCGCGGGATCGGGCCGATGATGCCGTAGTGGTTGCGCGTCGGCATCAGGAATACCGGTACCGCGCCGGTCATGATGATCGAGTGCAGCACCGACTTGTGGCAGTTACGGTCGACCAGCACGATATCGCCCGGTCCTACGGTAGAGTGCCAGACGATCTTGTTCGAGGTCGAGGTGCCGTTGGTGACGAAGAACAGATGATCGCAATTGAAGATGCGTGCGGCATTGCGTTCGGACGCAGCGACCGGGCCGGTATGATCAAGCAATTGGCCGAGTTCTTCCACGGCATTGCAAACGTCGGCACGCAGCATGTTCTCGCCAAAGAACTGGTGGAACATTTGCCCAACCGGCGATTTCAGGAATGCCACGCCGCCCGAGTGACCCGGGCAGTGCCAGGAGTACGAACCATCCTGCGCATAGTGCACCAGCGCGCGGAAGAACGGTGGTGCCAAAGTATCGAGATACGATTTGGCTTCGCGAATGATGTGGCGAGCCACGAATTCCGGCGTGTCTTCATGCATGTGGATGAAACCATGCAGTTCGCGCAGCACGTCGTTGGAAATATGGCGCGCGGTGCGGGTTTCACCATACAGGTAGATCGGAATATCCGGATTGCGGCGGCGGATTTCACCCACGAAATGCCGCAGGCTGTCGAGTACCAATGCGCCATCGATTTCGAATTCTTCATCGTCGATCGACAGAATGAAACCGGCAGCGCGACTTTGCTGCTGGGCAAACGAGGTCAGATCGCCGTAGCTGGTGAACCCCACAACATCCATGCCTTCTTGCTGGATGGCAGCGGCCAGGGCGCGGATACCGGAACCGCTGGTATTTTCCGAGCGGTAATCTTCGTCAATGATGACTATGGGAAAAGAAAAGCGCATGGCTGCAATCCTTCAGGCAGGGTCCGCAAGGCGGGGGTAAAAAACAAGGCGCGTATATTAACCGAGAACCCGTTATTTCATATGGCAATCTGATGAAATGATGCGTGAATCAAGCTTAGACCAGCTTCTGGTGCGCCGCCCGCATCAGGCGGTCATTCACCGCCAGCCATTCTGGTGTGGCGGGAGGTGTTTCCAGCAGAAGCAGATCAAAGCCTTGTCGATCCAGTCGGCGTAGCGTGGCATACAGTTCGCGCGCGTAGACAGCGGGATCGGCAGCGATGTTTTCACTGTGGCTGACAGCAAAGGGCGCACGATGGCCGCCACATAAAATCAGCGCCAGCCGTTGCCCCGGCTGTTGTTGTACCTGCAGCGCCAGTTGCGGCAGCTTGCCGGTGACCAGGCGCGTGCGCGGAGCGTAGTGCGAATCGAGCAGTCCCGATGCGCGGATTTTCGCGGTAGCTGCTTGTTGGTGATGTTCCAGTGGTTGGCCGAGCAAGGCTTCGATTGCTTCGCGCGCGATACCGCCAGGGCGCAACAGCAGCGGTTTTTCTCCGACCAGACTGACGATGGTCGATTCAACTCCAATCGTGCAGGCCCCGCCGTCAAGAACCAGCGGCACCTCCACCCCGAATTCGTGGCGGACATGCTCAGCCGTGGTTGGGCTGACATGGCCGAACTTGTTGGCCGAGGGGGCCGCCAGACCACCGCCAAAACGCAGCAGCAACTCATGCGTGAGCGGATGCGCCGGTGCACGCAGGCCCACGGTGTTCTGACCGCCGGTGACAGCATCGGTGACATGTGGCTGGCGCTTGAGGATCAGGGTGAGCGGGCCGGGCCAGAATGCGGTGGCCAGTTTGCGCGCAGCTTCAGGCACCTCGATGGCCCAGTCGTCGATCTGCGCGGCGCCGGCGATGTGCACGATCACCGGATGGTCGTTCGGACGGCCCTTGGCAGTAAAAATCTTTGCTACTGCCTGCGGGTTGGCAGCATCGGCGGCGAGTCCGTAAACGGTTTCGGTCGGGATGGCGACCAGTTCCCCGGCCCGCAGCAGAGCCAGGGCATCATCAATCTGTGAGTTCATCGGCGTGATGCGGCCAAAAGGAACGATTATACCGCGTCGTTCGCTTCAGGTAGCCGCCCATACAGCGCTCCCAGTGCATGCAGGTAATCTGCGCTGCTGCGGTGCAGGTCCGCAAGTTGATCCGCCTTGAAACGCCATTGCCAGTTGCCCGCAGGCTGGCCGGGCGTATTGAAGCGGGCGCTGGAATCCAGGCTGAGCAAATCCTGCAACGGCAAAATGGCCAGATTGCATACGGATTCATAAGCAGTGCGCACGAAATCCCAGCCGATCTCGTCTCCCTGTATGCGCAGGTAGCGGCGCACATGGTCGCGCACGCTTTCCGGCGCGCTCTGATACCAACCCTGCGAGGTATCGTTGTCGTGTGTGCCGGGGTAGAGCACGCAGTTGGCCTGCAGGTTGTGCGGCAGGTAGGTATTGGTGGCGTCGCCACCAAACGCGAATTGCAGGATCGCCATGCCGGGCAAGCCGCTGGCATGGCGCAGGGTGTGCACACTCGGTAGCAACTCGCCCAGATCTTCCGCGATCAGTCTGGCCTGGGGCATGCTGCGCAGCACTGCCTCAAAGAACGCCAGTCCGGGACCTTCGCGCCATTGACCGGTCTGCGCGGTGGGCGCATCGGCCGGAATGGACCAGTAGGTGTCAAACGCCCGGAAATGGTCGATGCGCAGGATATCGCAGAGCTGAAAATTGCCGTGCAGGCGCGAGAGCCACCAGGCGAAATCATCCTTGGCGTGATTTTCCCAGCGGTAGAGCGGATTGCCCCAGAGCTGCCCATCTTCCGCAAAGTAATCTGGCGGCACGCCGGCCACGTATTCCGGCCGGCCTGTTTGCTGGTCGAGCTGGAACAATTCCGGGTGCGACCAGACATCCGCACTGTCCGCAGCCACGAAGATCGGGGCATCGCCGATGATTTCGATGCCTTTACTGCGCGCCTTCTGGCGTACGATCTGCCACTGACCAAAAAACAGGTACTGGCAGAAAGCATACGCCTCGGCCCGTTGCTTCAAGTTTTCCGGCAGCTTGGCCTTTTTTGCACGCTCATGGAAACGTAAGCCCTCTGGCCAATCCCACCATGGGCGGCCTTGCTGCCAATCCTTGATGGCCATGAACAGCGCATAGGCCTCCAGCCAGTGGGCCTGCTGTTGCCGGAATTGCGCAAAATCGCCATAGGGCAGCCCGCTGGCCATTGTTTTCCAGGCCGCATGCGCCTTGAACAATAGCGGCCATTTGTGCAGATACAACTGGCCAAAATCGACGCGATCTTGTGGCAGGTTGTTCAGGGTGGAGAGATCGGCAGGCTGCAGCAGGCCGGCGGCCTGCAGCGGCTCAAGGTCGATCAGGTAGGGGTTGCCGGCGAATACCGAGAAGCATTGGTAGGGTGAATCGCCAAAACCGGTAGGCCCGAGCGGGCAGGTCTGCCAGTTGCGGATGCCGGCATCAGCCAGAAAGCTCAGCCAGTCGTCGATGGCACCATCGAGCACGCCGCAACCCTGCGGGCCGGGCAGGCTGGTCGGATGCATGAGCACACCGCTGCTGCGATGGGTAAGCCAATTGAACAGGGTAGGTGATGGCATGGGCGTGTCACTGCTGGGATTGAGAGGTGTCGGAGCCATGGTGGCGTCTATCCTGGCCGGCCTGGATTGGCATGCGCAAACGCAGTAGTGCGCGCACAAAACCATGGTCGGAACGAATGCGGTCACGGCCTTCATTGAGGTGATCGTTGAAATAATCCACGCGGCGCACATCTCCCAGCGAGAACCGGCTATCCGGCATGAATTCCTCGGAAACGAAAATCTGATCCAGTACTTCCGCATAGCCCTGGTAGATATGGCTATAGGCCACATCACGCAGCAGCGTGGCGCCGGTCTGGATCTCGTAGGCGTTGAATAGCGCCGTGTCGCGGGCTTCGCGGTTGTAGGCGACCTCGGCCGTGGCGGCAACCATTTGCGTGGTAACCGCATGCGGCCCATCGTTCAGGTCGCCCATCAGGATCAGGGGTTCGTGCGTATCCTTGAGCAGATCGACAACCAGGCTGCGCAAGGCCGCAGCTTCAGCCGCGCGCATCACCAAGGATCGCAGGCTGGCACGCACGCTGATACGCGGGTCGTCGCGATCTTCCAGCGGGTTGCCTGCCTCATCCTGTAAAAATTTTGGGCGTTTGGATTTCAGATGCGCAACAAGCACATGCAGCAATTGGCCCTGTTTATTGCGCAGGCGTGCGTTGAGGATGGGGCGCTCAAACCGGCCATGATCACCCAGCTCCGGTACCGGGACCGACATGCCCGATGGAAACTCGTATAGGGTTTCGAGCGATTCCAGTTGCAGCCGGGTGATTAGTCCGTTACGCGGTGTACCCGTGGCGCCGGTTTCCGCTCCGGGAGCCATGATGGTTTGGTAGCGCAAGCGGCTGCTGGCAACGGTTGCGCGCAGTGCTGTTTCATCCCAGATTTCCTGGCAGGCGATGATGTCGGCATTCAGGCGTATCAGTTGCTGCCCGATCCATTCGATTTTTCGTTCGTATTCACTATGGCTGTAGGGCAGCTGGTTGGTATAGAACGCACGCCCCGGCAATGCCAGATTCAGCATGTTGAAGGTGGCGGCGGACAGTGTTGTCCATTGGTTGCTCGCGCTGGGATCCATGTTATGCCCTCAGGATGACCATACGTTCAGCATGACCTACCTTGTGCGTGCTGGCAAATCATGGAAATACTTTGCCTGAATGCGGTGGCAGATGTTCTGCGTTCAGAACAGGTTCTCAGGCCATTTTCACATTTCAGGGGCGAATGTTGCGTGCAACGATCTCGGCCAACCTGGTAAGCCGGCTGTGAAAAAAGTGGCCGGTGCCCGGTACCACGATCACAGGCAGGTGGTGCGGACGAGCCCAGTCCAGTACGGTCGAGAGTGGAATGACTTCATCTTCCTCGCCATGAATGACCAAGGTATCAGACGGCACCGCAGGAAAGTCGTAGCGTGAAATGGCCGGCCCGACCAGAATCATGTCGTGGACCTCGTCTTCAGCCAGACGCCCACGCAACTGCGATTGCACATAGGTACCAAACGAGAATCCGGATAGCGTCAGCCGGTGCACATACGGGTTTTCCTGCCTGGCAAAGGCCAGCACGGCTTCCATGTCATCCACCTCACCCCTGCCATAGTCATGTGTGCCGGCGGAGTTGCCGACGCCGCGCAGGTTGGGGCAGTAACACAGATAGCCCAGCCGCGACAGCGTCTTGGCCAGTGTGTGCACGATCTTGTTGGTGAAGGTGCCGCCTTCGAGGGGGTTGGGGTGTGCGATCAGTGCAATGCCGTGCGGATAATCGGTAGCGGCTTCCAGGCGCAGGCATTCGATCAGTCCGGCAGGCCCGGCAATATTGATCAGTTCAAAGGAAGGGGCTTTGCGGGCGTGGGTCATAGTTTCAATCGCTCCACGATACGACCGTTGACGAGATGTTCATCGATGATTTCGTCGATGTCTTCCTTGTCCACATACTGGTACCACACGGCTTCCGGGTAAATCACCAGTACCGGACCTTTGTTGCAGCGATCAAGGCAGCCAGCCTTGTTGATCCGCACCTTGCCCGGCCCGTTAAGTTTCAGGGTCTTGATCCGATCCTTGGCGTAGGTTTGCATTTCCGTAGCGCCATGATTGTTGCAACAGGACTCCCCCGGGCCACGCTGGTTCTGGCAGAAGAATACATGGTATTTGAAATAGCTCATGGCGTGCTCCATCAGTGGTGGGAGACCGGGGCGAAATGTGCAGTCACGAAAAAGGGTAAATCGCCTTCGCGGTCAGGCTGCAAGGTGTCGATCACACGAACATCATAGACTTGGCAATCCCGCAGCAGCATCAGGGCAAACTGCTGGATATGCTCGACCCGGTCGGCGGGCGAGAGCGGCCAGACAAAGCCCAGCCAGCGCTCGGCATCTTCCTGCGATGAAAATGTGATGCGGATTTCATCGTTTTCGTGAGCTGCAATCACTGCCACCGGGGTACGACCTTTGGCGCGGATTGCTCGGATTGCACTGCTGGCGGTGAGTTGCAAGCGCGTTTCCAGCAAGACGGTGCGCCCGTTTTGCTGCGCCTCCTGCCAGCCTTGCGGTGCGCGCGGGATGGCCAATACGGTGGCATTTGCCGTTTTCAACTGTTCGCCGAGCGCCTGCGAGAGCTCCAGACCCCATTTTTCAACCAGACCCCCCAGGCGGATGGGTGCAGGTCGGGCGGTTGATCCGCAAACGGCTCCGACGATAAAACGCAACCAGGCAGACTCTTCCTTGGCGCGAATCGGGCTGGCTGGCAGATTGAGCGGACTCTGCTGATCCAGCCGGAATGTATCAATTGCCCCGGATTTCCATTGATATAGGCTGGCAGGACTGAACGCTGCCATTGCTTCGGCAGAAACCAGTCCTGGCGCAATGACTGCTTCTGCATCCTGTGCCAGCACGCCATGCCGGCGCAAGATCTGCAACACTTGATCTGGGTTGTCCAGTATTCCGGGTACGGTGCATTCCTGCGACGAGGCGGCAACCACAATGATAGGCAAGGCAAACAGGGTGGTATGGATATCGCAGTTTTCCGGGTGCTTGCTGACAACTTCGCACAGAATCTGCCACAGGGATTGCCAGGCATCCTGCGCGGGTGCCTGGGTCTGGGCGGCATTAATGGCTGCATGATCCTTGGCAATCAGCAGATCGGTTATCATGTTGACCAATTCGGCACGTTTGGCCGCAACCAGGTTCTCGTCATGCTCGGTCAGCATTGACATCAATTGACGAATGATCGGGTTGCGCGCGTTGACTGGCGGATATTGGCGTGGGTCAGGCAAAGACATGATGGCTGTGTATCCGTTTTATTATTGGTAATGATAATTATACCTGTATGAATAAGCCCAAGACCGACATAAATTTCTGCCCGGAAGTGGTGCGAAAGGGCTTGACCATGCACTGTTTTAGTCGTAAAGTGATTCAAACTTCAGGTTGCGGCTGGTTGCACCTTGATAGTTTCTCCTTTGTAGATGTTGTTGGCAAACCCGGAACGCAGCCCGTTTCGGGTTTTTTTTTCGTCTGGAGTCCAGTAAATGAGCCAGTTTAGCGCAATCGATTCACGAATGATGGCAGCCCTGTCCAAAGATGCCAGGAATGCACCAAAAAAGCGCATCAATCATAATCTGCATAGTGACGAAAAATCACCGTGCCAGCGCCTGCTTAATGCGATCGAGCCACAGAGCTATATTCGGCCGCATCGCCATCTGGATGAGGAAAAGGCCGAAACGCTGATCGTGCTGGCTGGCAGGGTGGGTGTGCTGGCATTTGATGATACGGGTGCGGTGAGCATGTCGCGCATTCTTGCCCCCAATAGCGGAACGGTTGGCGTTGATATGCCGGCAGGCGTCTACCATAGTGTGGTGGCATTGGAGCCCGGATCGGTTATTTTCGAGAGCAAGGCCGGGCCGTATGTGCCTCTGGCGCTGGATGAAAAAGCGCCGTGGGCGCCGGCTGACGGCAGCAAGGAAGCGGCAGATTACCTGCAGTTTATGATCCGGCAGTTTTTGCCCTGAGTTCCTGTCAGTCTCGATTGAAGCACGAAAAAAAAGCCGCGCTGGGTAGCGCGGCTTGAATTACCACTGGAGATACACGAAGCATCAGCTTGCGGAGCGCATGATGCGCGAGTCTTGGCGTTGCTGTGTTGATCGAAGTCAACAAGGCGTCAACGGATCAGAAAATGCTGATAATGAGCGGAATGGCACCTGTTCAATGTCTGTGCGACATGCTGTCAGGAGGGCGCCGCCCAGGAAATTGGCGTACACAATCAGCACTGGAGTGAACAGCGTGTGAATCGTGATTGGGAGGCTTGGGAAAGACTGTAAACAAACAGGGAAGGGTGGCGAGCCCGACCCCCGGCACTGGCATCAAAAGCTGTGGCTGCTACCTTCCGGTCCTGACCAGGTTCACCTTCTAGCCATGCGGGGAGGCCCGCCATGGAATGCAAAATCAAACGATCCTGCACAACGCGAGCGGATATTAGCACAAATCCGCGTTCAGCTCACCCCGCAGATTTTTTCGGAACAAATTGCAAATCTCCCGACGGGATTCCTGCTTGGCAAACAGCATGTACAGCTTGGTGAGTGCCGCTTCAGGTGTCATGTCCGCGGCTGGCAAAGCGCCGATCTGGTTCAGAATGCTGCTGGCAGCATAATGCCCTTGTTGAACATTGCCGGCATGGCATTGCGTGCAGTTGACCAGAACTACACCAGCTTTTGCCTGGTTTTGCAGTGCATCGAGCAGCCCGGGGTGTGCCGGTAGGTTGCCACTGCCGTAGCTTTCGATGACGATTGCCTGAATGGGCGTGGCCAGCGCGGCGCGGAGCCAGTCATAACTGAAGCCAGGATAGAGCTTCAGGCCGATGATCCTGGCTGCAGGATCAACCTCGATCAAGCTGGCCGGACTATTGGTCGTTGGCGTATCTGGCCAGTGACCATTCCAGTTTGGCGCGGTAAATGCCTGATCGCGATCCGCATCCGATTTGCGCACACGAGTCCCGGGAAGCAGGCGTCCCCCGAATGCAACCCTCACGCCCGGCTTTCCGACGATGGCATTGTTCAGCGCTGCCGCAACATTGGCAGGGGCATCACTGCCTTCGGTATGCCATGGCCGTTGCGATCCTGTAATCAACACGGGTTTTGCCAGATGCTCAAGCTGGTAAGAGAGTGCGGCAGCGGTATAGGCGAGGGTGTCGGTGCCATGCAGGATCACGAATCCGTCGAAATCATCATGGTATTTCACGATATCGGCGCCGATGCGATTCCAGTCGGCAGGCCCCATGCTCGATGAATCGAGCAGTTCGGCGTACTCGACCAACTCAATTTGGGGTGATTCGGGCAGGCCTGTCGCTAGTTCGGTCAGCGGACTGGTCAGTGAGCCCGCTGCAGGTGCAAGTCCTTGCGCTGTGGGCAGACAGCCAATGGTTCCTCCAGTGTAGAGGCAAAGAATGCGTTTCATGAATGCGGTCCAAGTTAGACAAGGCTGTTAAAATGATCTTTTGCTCAATAACAACGAATTCTGTGCCATGACGGTCATTGCCGACAATCGCAAAGCTTTTCACGATTATTTTATTGAAGAACGCATCGAGGCGGGTTTGGTGCTGGATGGGTGGGAGGTTAAATCCATCCGGGCTGGTCGCGTGCAGCTCAAGGAATCCTATGTGGTTTACATGGACGGGGCGTTTTGGCTGGTGGGGGCGCACATCTCACCGCTTACCACTGCATCGACCCACGTCAAGCCGGATCCAACCCGTTCGCGCAAACTGCTGATGCATCGGCGTGAAATAGAGAAATGGTCAGGCCGCGTCGATCGTGCTGGCTATACCGTGATGGCGCTCAATCTGCATTTTCAGCGTGGCCGGATCAAGCTGGAAATCGGTCTGGCCAAGGGTAAGAAGCAGCATGACAAACGCGAAAGCGAGAAGGAGCGCGAATGGCAGCGCGAAAAAGCGCGTTTGGTGCGCAGTGAAAACAAGCGTGGATAGAAAATCGCTTGAAATCAAGACAAGCCCGCATCTGCTGCGGGCTTGCTGCATATGAGAGGTTACTGGTTGTCGCTGGAATCGGATTTCTGTCCGATTTTGTCTTCCTGGCCGGAAATCAGACCGATGATGTTCTTCTTGTGGCGGATGATCAGCAGCAGGGCGATTACGCAAACGGCGATGAAGTAATGCTGGCCCGGAAGCAAAAACCAGGCAAAGAGCGGTGAGCATACTGCCGCAATCAGCGCGGACAGGGATGAAATTTTCACTACTTTGGCCATGAACAGCCAGATTGCCAGTAATCCGAGTCCCATCCAGGCATTGAGTGCAAGCAGGATGCCCAGTGCCGTCGCCACGCCCTTGCCGCCTTTGAACCCGAAAAATACCGGCCACATGTGGCCGACTGTCGCGGCAACCGCACACATTGCGATGGCTTGATCACCCAGGCCCAGGTACGGGGCGGCGAGTTGTGCCAGTGTCACGGCAATCCAGCCCTTCAAGGCATCGCCAAGCAGGGTGAGCGCAGCAGCTTTCTTGTTGCCGCTGCGCAATACGTTGGTGGCGCCGGGGTTGTTGGAGCCATAGGTGCGCGGGTCGGCAAGACCCATCAATCGGGATACGATCACGGCGAACGAAAGCGAGCCAATCAGATACGCCGCAACAACAAGAAATAACAGGTTCATTGTGAAATCCACTACAATCGCAGGCCACGGATTCTAAGGCATCGCCGGGTTTTGCCCAAGCGATGAAGCTGTTTGATGGATATCATTTTTTTGCATACGGTACGTGCCAAGACCCTGATAGGCTGGTACGAGTGGGAGCGCGTAGCGCCGCAGGTGGTCGAGCTGGATCTCGAAATCGGCTTGCCGTCTTCGCGGGCTGGTGCGTCAGATAACCTGACGGATACGATTGACTATGACAAAGTGGTCAGTACATTGCGCGAATCGCTCATGCAGCAACATTTTTTGTTGCTCGAAGCCTTGGCCGAGCATATTGCCCACGTGATCCGGCAGGATTTCGGCGCACCCTGGGTTCGTGTATCGGTTACCAAGCTTGGTATCCTGCACGAAGTCGGTCGTGTGGGTGTGACAATTGAACGTGGTTTGCGTGCCTCTTGAACTTTTTCCATTAAACACAAACTAATTACCTTGCGTAATGTTGCGCGACCCTGTGAGATCAAATTTCATGAGCAAGTCTGGACGTTCCTTGATGATCGCCCTGCTTTCCGTTTCCATGTTTGCTGCCGGCGTGGCTGAAGCTGCACGCATGGGTGGCGGCCGTTCAACTGGCATGCAGCGCAGTCAAATTACCCGAAGCGCGCCCGTGCGTCAGGCGCAGCAAACACCACCGCAACAACCGACCCAGCCTGCTCAGCAACCACAGCGCAGCGGTCCTGGTTGGGGTGGGGTGGCCGCAGGCGTGGCAGCAGGTGCCGCGACGGGCTATCTCGTGAGCCAAGCCATGGATTCTGGCAACGCCTCTGCCCCGGTCGCTGAAGAAGTCGCACCAGCTCAGCAACAGGGCGGTATTCCCTGGGGCTGGATCTTGGCCTTGGGGGCGATTGCCTTCTTGGGAGCGCGCATGCTGACGCGTGCCCGTGCACAGCCAGCTGGCGCAAATATGCGTTCGGTTTCTGGTTCGGCGCCGGCGGGCCGGAATGACGAGCGCAAGGTTTTCCGTATGGGCGAAGGGATGGCTGCTGCTCCGGTGGCCAACGTGAATGGCCGTCTGCCGGACGGTACGGAAACAGCTGCCTTTTTGCGCCAGGTAAAAGCAACATTCCAGCACATCCAGTCGCTGAATTCGCCAGAGCAGCTTGAGGAAGTCCGTAAATACCTGACTCCCGAACTGTTTGAAGCACTCAAGGCGGAAATCAGTGCCAATCGTGAGGTGGCGGAGTTCCAGGATCTGCAGGCCGAGCTGCTCGACAGTAGCCGGGAAGATGGCCGCTTGGTGGCAAGTGTGCGTTTCTCGGGCCGTGTAAGCGAGTCGCTCAATGCCCCTGCTGTGCCATTTGCTGAGGCCTGGCATTTTGTCCGCCCCTCGGAAAATGATCCGCGCTGGGTTCTGGCAGGCATCGAACAGCTGTGATCTGATTTTTCGTATCATGGAAAACGGCGAGTTAAACCTCGCCGTTTTTTTCGTTATGCCATCCTGCATGGAAGCATTATTAAGCTACAATTCAGACAAAATGTAACAATTTGGGGTATTTCCAATCGTGTCTTCGTTGCGCACACTTTGTGCTTGCTGCGTGCTTGCCGTAATTTTGCCGGGTTGTGATCTGATCGATGAACAGATCAACAAGCAGAAATTGGTGGGCAAGGCAATCGGTGCAGCTTGTCGCCAGACGGGCCGATCACTGGAAGATTGCTATGCGCGTAATCCCAAGGTTTCCAAGCCGGATATTTTTACTGGCTGGAAAGAAATGAACGAATACATGCAAGCCAAGAAGCTTGACATCATCCCGCCGCCGCCAGATGTACCCGCTGCAATGCAGGAGGAGGGCGCGGATGATGTTGGTGAAGAAACCGCAGGGAAGCCAACGGCATCAGCGGCTTCTTCTGCAGCGACGAATGCCGCCAAACATTGAAAATATGAACGAACATGCAGACAGGAACCAACATGAAAACCATTCTTGCCGATCTCCCGCTGTTTGAGGGTTTTCCGGAAGAACTCCTGGAAAATATCAGCAAATCCTTTATCCGCCGCAGCATACCGAAAGGCACTTACCTGTTCCGCGAGGGCGAGGAAGCCGATGCCATGTATGTGCTGATCGAAGGGCGTACCCGTTCCCTGACCAGCGATAACCTGGGCAAGGAATTCGTTTTCAAGATTGGTGAGCCGGTGGATGTGTTTGGCGAGATTTCACTGATTGATGACGAACCGCGCGGCTGGACCACGCAGGTAGAAGAAGATGCTGTGGTACTGATGTTGCCGAAACAGGAATTCGTGCGCCACCTGGAAAGCAGCCCGGCCATGAAAGACCTGGTGATCAAGAACCTTGCCCGCATCGTGCGCCGGCTTTCCAATACGATGAAATCGCTGGCATTGCTCGATGTATACGGCCGAGTGCGCGCGTTGTTTGAATCGCTCACCATCACTGTGGATGGGCAGGAGATGATCAGCCAGCCCCTGACGCAGCAAGCCATTGCCGATCGGGTGGGTTCCTCCCGGGAAATGATTGCCCGCATCCTCAAGGAACTGGTTTTTGGCGGCTATATCAAGCTGGAAAACAAGAAGATCATTCTTCTGCAAAAGCTGCCCGAGCGTTTCTGATAGCGAAGCATGCATGGATAAAGGCCGTTTCCCCGGCATTGAACGGGGAAACGGCTTTGTTTTTGTGATGTGGTTCATCGAGTTTCTTCTTGTAAATTGATAGCCTGATATGACGTTGTCGCATAACACTGAAATCAAGGTACGCGGGTATCACCTGGATCTGTATGGCCATGTCAACAATGCGCGTTATCTGGAGTTTTTGGAGGCTGCGCGCTGGGATATGCTGGAAAGTCGCCGAGCACTGGATTGGTTCATGCAGCAGGGCTATGCGCTGGTGGTCAGCCGTATCGATATCCGTTATCTGCGGCCGGCTACCATAGGTGACACATTGCAGATCGCTACCCGGCTGGATCGCTTGCTGCCGCGTGCCGGCATTATCGTGCAGCAGATTACCAGGCAGGATAACGGCAAGCGTGTGGCCGAAGCGGAAGTGACATTTGCCGTGGTGCATCCGGATTGCGTCGGCGCCTTGCCGATTACCGATGAGATTGCGCAAAAGCTGCACCCCTTGCTTGATGGCAGCAAAACGTAAGAGGAGAAATTCATGCGTCGTTTACTGATATTGTGCTGCGCCGGCATGCTGACTGCGTGCGCCAGCATGCTCGGCCTGGAAAAACCGCAGGTAGCACTGGCTGGTCTGGATCTGCAGGAAATCGGCCTGTTCGAACAGCGGTTTCTGGTGACATTGCGGGTGACCAATCCCAATGACCGCGCAGTCAGCGTAGATGGCGTGGAATTCTCGCTCGACCTGAATGGCGAGAAGTTCGCCAGTGGCGTGGGTAGCGACAAGGTAACCTTGCCGCAGCACGGAGATGCCTTGGTCAGGCTGACCGTGGCGACGAGTCTGGGGCGAGTATGGAAACAGTTGCGCGCGCTGCAATCGCTTGATAAACCGCTGACTTATCGGATCACGGGTCGGCTGTATGCACCTTGGCTACCGGGAGGGGTGCCGTTTGACAATAGCGGCGAATTGCCTGCCCTGGGCGAATTGCTGCCGGATGCGCCGGCAAAAAGCACCAGGCCGATTGAAAAACTATAGCAAGGGCAAGTAACCGTCGAAGCGCGTGCTTTCGCCTTCGAACACGAAGTTGGGTTTTTCGTCTGCCAGCCAAGGCGCATGACGCGGCCGCTTGACAATGACGCGCTTGCCGGCAAGTTTGCGCGCCGGTAACAGCAGTGCATCCGCATCCGGATCCCCGCCGACCAGAATCTGAAAGGCAGCCATGTCCTTCTTGGATTTGGCGCGTTTATCCGGCTCCGGGAACATCGGATCAAGATAGACTACATCGAATCCTGTTTGTGCAGGATTTTCCAGCCATGCCTTGGCATCTGCATGCAATAGGCTGATGCGCGCAGCAATAGTGGCCGTTTCCGGATCTTGCTTGGCGCGCTGCAGGCCATCTTGCAGCAGCAGGTAAGCAATCGGATTGCGTTCAAGCATGACCACCTCACAGCCTAGGCTGGCCAATACAAAGGCATCACGCCCCTGGCCTGCGGTGCAATCCAGCACGCGAGGCAGGAAATCACCCTTGATGCCAATGGCCTTGGCTACTGGCTGCCCACGCCCTCCACCGAATTTGCGCCGGTGTGCCTGTGCTCCGCCAACAAAATCGACCCAGACCGCACCCTTGCCGTGAATCGGCGCAATCTCCAGATGTGCTTCATGCCAGCGCAGCATGTGGCTGGCATTCTCTGGCGCAATACTGGATAGGCTCAGGTTCTCAATGGTCTGCAGAAGTACAGCCGGCATGCCTTCGACGTGTAGGTGGATCATGATTGCATCCGCAGATATTCGGCTGGCAAATAGGCCGGATCGCATGGCCGATATTTGATGCGTGGCAGGCGGCTGGCCGGATCCTGGCGGTAGAACAGCTTCAGCTGCTGGTAAACGTCGGGGTAGGTATCAAGCAGAACATGCGGCAATTCAAAGAAATATTCGCTGAGTACGGCAAAGCATTCCGCCGGATTTTCGGCCGCATAGGCATCGATCGGGCCGAATTCGTCATTGTCGTCCTGGCGGCGCAGGTCTTCAAAGGCAAGGGTAAAGGCTGTTTTCCATGCCTGGTAATCCATGCCGGTATGTAGCGGCGGGCAGCCATTGGCTTCACCTGAACGCATGTCGAGTTTATGGGCCATTTCGTGGATGGGAACATTCCAGCCATCAAGCCAGGGCGATTCGGCGCTATCCAGCCATGACAGCAGCAATGGCCCATCGGAACGGGCCTGCCCGGCCAGGACATCGTCGCTTTCATGCACGATGCCAAGATAATCGCTTACCGATTCATACGTATGCGTGCGACTGACAAACTGGCCGGGATAAACAATGACTTCACGCCAATCGTCGAGACCATTGCGATCCAGATTCAGGATGGGCAGGCAACACTGCACGGCAATCACCAGCAACTGTTCACTATCGAGAACCAGATCGTGCGCAGTATCGAACACGCGGTCATGCAGAAACCAGGCCACGGTGTCGCGTAGCTGTGTAAGCTCCTGCTGGCTCAATCCGCGGAGTAGCGGAAACTTCAGAATGGATTGCCACTGTGCATCGCTGATCTGTGCTTGGCGGGTGTTGTGCTGATTGCGCTTCAGAAAAGAAAACATTGCCTGAGGGTATTGGGTGCAAGGAGCGTAATTATGCACTCAACAGACAATTTCGACCGCTGCGTTTGGCCGTGAGCAGGGCTGCATCCGCACGCAACAGGGTCTCGGCATAGCCTTCGCCGGGCTGGTGTTCAGCCAGACCGATACTGACCGTGACTGAGAGTGCCTTACGATGGCTCTGGATGGAAACTTGGCTGATACCGTGGTGTAACCGGGTGATGACTGCATGGGCATCGACCAGTGCTGTCTGTGGCAGGACCAACAGAAATTCCTCACCGCCCCAACGCCCACAAATATCGTAATCGCGCAGGGCACCTTCCATATGACGGGCCACCGCTACCAGAATCTGATCGCCGACATCATGCCCATGTTTGTCGTTGAATTTCTTGAAATGATCGACATCCAGCATGGCCAGCACAAAACGCTGGTCATAGCGCTCAGCACGCTCGACTTCCTGGCGCAGCCTTTCCATCAACAGGCGTCGATTTGCCAGGCCGGTAAGCGGATCAATATGCGCCATATGCGAGAGGCGGTGCTCGAATTCCTTGCGGCGGGTGATATCCAGATGCGCACCCATGATGCGCAACGGCCGGCCTTGCTTGTCGCGTTCCACCACGCGACCGCGATCCCATAGCCAGGTAACCGCTCCATCTTTGCGCACGGTGCGATATTCTGCTTCGTAGAACGGGCGTTTGCCGGTCAGGTGTTCGAAATAACTCGTCAGAGCAGTATCTTTGTCTTCCGGATGAAGTTGGGCCAACCATAAATCGAAATGTGGGGCCATTTCTCCGGCTTTGAAATCTTGCAGATTGAAAACAGTCAGTTCGCCACTTTGTATGTTGCCTTGCCAGATGCATAGATCAGTGCCATCCAGTGCAGCGGTCAGTTTTTCCTGCAGCAGGCGATTTTCTTGCTGGAGTTGCTGTACCTGAGCTTGAAGCTCAGCAATTTGCGCCTGAAGTGCTTGGACAAGGTCTGGCATGTATGAGGCTCGTCGAACGGGGTTTATTCTGATTATAGGCACACAAACTGCCATTCAGATTAGACCAGAGTATTCGAGCTTCTTGAATATCGGTCAAGCCATCCGACAAGCGGTGAAATAAATTTGAAAGCTATTTGTTGGTGTATTACGACTGCTGGTCGGTGACGTAAGTAGCAAGATCAACCTGTGCCAGTTCTTGTTGGGCCGCCGGTGTAAACGGATGCAGATGCGATAAAAATTGCCGACTGGCTGCCGCCCAGGAGTAACGCTGCGCAAACTGGCGTACCTTATCGCGCTCGATTTCCAATGCGGCCAGGCAGGCTTCACGCAGATCCGCGCGCAGTGCGCCGGGCCCATCCGTACCGATTACATCGATTGGTCCGGTCACCGGGTAGGCGGCAACCGGGCAGCCACAGGCCATGGCTTCGAGCAGGACCAGTCCAAAGGTGTCGGTCTTGCTCGGGAAAACAAACACATCCGCGGCATTGTAGACACGTGCAAGCTCTTGCTGATTCAGTACACCGAGCCAGTTCACCTCCGGGTATTTGGCTTTGAGTGCTGTGGCGGCCGGGCCATCTCCGCATACCCATTTGCTGCCGGGCAGATCCAGTGCCAGAAAGGCCTCAATATTCTTTTCAACGGCCACGCGCCCGACATAGACAAAAATCGGCTTGCGCGTTTGCAGGCGATCACGTGATCCCGGCTTGAATATTTCCAGATCCACGCCGCGTGACCAATGCACGACATTGCGAATACCCTGCGCATGCAGATCACGAATCACAACCTGCGTGGGTGCCATGACTGCTTCGGCTGCATTATGAAAGTTACGGAACCACGGATAGCTCCAGGAGAGAGGAATGCCAAAGCGCAGTTGTACGTACTCGGGAAAACGTGAGTGGTAGGCCGTGGTAAACGGCAGGCTGTTGCGCTTGCAGTATTTGCGAGCAGCCAGCCCCAGCGGACCTTCGGTAGCGATATGGATCGCATCCGGTGCAAATGCTTGCAGACGCCGTTTGATCTCGGCATAGGGAAAAACCGATAGCCGAATTTCCGGATACGTGGGACAGGGCAATGTACGGAATTCCAGCGGGGACAGGATGTCGATGGTATGCCCGAGTTTTTCCAGTTCGGCCCGGGTTTGCTTGAGCGTACGCACCACGCCGTTGACTTGTGGTTCCCAGGCATCGGTGATGATCATCACTTTCATGACGTGACTTCCTCCAGTTGTGTTTCGATTCGATTTCCTGCCTGCAGAGCTGCCGACTGCTCGCTGAAGAATTGCTGCCAATGCAGGATCTGCAGTTCACCGTTTTCCAGTTCAACCAAGGCTGTCAGGCTTTCCACCCAATCGCCGTCATTGCAATACAGCACGCCACCCACATCCCGCATTTCGGCCTTGTGAATATGGCCGCAGATCACGCCATCCAGATTCATGGCACGTGCTTCTGCGGCGACTGCCTCTTCAAAGCGCGAAACAAAATTCACCGCCGACTTGACCTTGTGCTTCAGAAATTGTGACAGCGACCAATAACCCAGTCCGAGCCGGCCACGCGCCCGGTTGAAGATGCGGTTCAGCAGCAGGGTAAGTTCGTAGAGGCGATCCCCGACTATGGCGAGCCATTTGGCACACTGCACCACGCCATCGAAACGATCCCCATGCAGGACCAAAAAGCGGCGACCGTCGGTGGTGGTGTGAACCAGTTCGTTTTCGATGCGGATTTCGCCAAACATCAGTCCGAGAAACTGGCGGGCAGCTTCGTCATGATTGCCGGGGATATAGGTAATCTTGACGCCACGCCGGGCCTTGCGCAGCAGTTTCTGAATCACATCGTTGTGGGCTTGTCGCCAGAACCAGGAACGTTTCAGCGCCCAGCCATCGATAATGTCGCCGACCAGATACAGGTATTCCGATTCGGTATGCTTGAGAAAATCCAGCAGATAATCTGCCTGGCAACCGGAAGTTCCCAAGTGAATATCGGAAATCCAGATGCTGCGGAATTTGAGGCGCGTCGGGTGCGCCTGTGTATTGGGATGCTCGCTCATGAGTAGCGATCATCACCAGATCATGTGACGTTGCCGCTAAGAAAATGTGACATTTTCATGATGGTTGACGGCACGCCTTGCACATTGCAAAGTGCGTGCATGCAAAACAAACCGCAACGACCCGAATCCCCGTGCATCGCCCTGTGCTCAACCGCAGTGGGCGATGACATTTGCCGCGGATGCGGTAGAACCTTTGTGGAGGTGGCCAACTGGGTAGCCATGTCCGAGGCCGAGCGCGAAACAGTCTGGCAGAGACTGGAGCGCGAAGGTTGGTACCCACCCACGGAAAATAGGCGCAAAGGTTCCTGAAAACGCCGCGTCTTGGTAGAATGCGCGCTCTTTTGGGCCTCTAGCTCATGCTTGGTTAGAGCAGCGGACTCATAATCCGTTGGTGCTCGGTTCGACTCCGAGGAGGCCCACCAGTTTTTTTTGTTTTTATAATTATAAGTTAAATCAAGGGCCTACATGCGTAGGCCCTTTTTGTTAACAACTACGCTCAATTTTGCAGGGGTGCAGATTGGGGGTATAAGACGGGTACATGCACACGCGCTATAGCCTCAGTATGAGTAATCAAGATAGGAAGCGCTGGTGTGCCTGGGCCAAGACGTGCTCTGTTGCTTCGTGGCAACAGATGCGTCATGTACGGATCTTGAAAATCCAGGGCGAAGGTAATCCGCTGGTTTACCGTCTGGAAACCCTCAATCAGGGCTGCAACGGATGACACAGCTAACCAAACAGTGGTGCTTGTATTTGTTGGAATGCCGCAATGGTGCCTATTACGCAGGCATCACCAATGATCTGGAGGCCCGCTACGAAGCACACCGTAGTGGCAAAGGTGCACGGTTCACGCGTGCTAATTCGCCTGTCCGCATCCTGGCATCCTGCAACTTCCCGGATCGTGCCGCAGCATCACGTGCCGAATGGGCTATCAAACAGTTGCCACGTGACCAGAAGCTGAGTTTTCTGAATTCGCTATGCGCAGAAGCCTGCTCGGTGGCTAAGTCAAAATGATAGATAAAGATTGGATGCGTCCGTGATGCGCAAGAGGCTATGCAATGAGGATCAATACAGGATATTGGATGCCAAATCAGTGGCATGCCCAATGGCATACTAGAAGTGCATAAAAACTAAAGCCCTGATAAATCAGGGCTTTAGTTTTATATTCTGGCGGAAGCGGTGTCCGCCTTCCGTATAACTATAGCGTCCCGGTGCATCCCTTGTGTTAACTAGAATACACATTTAAAACAGTTACTTATTATTGAGTGTTGCATGGTGGGATTTGTTGGAATCCCATTCAATCCCTCCTATAATGGTATACAAATTGGTATACAAATTATAGGGTGATTATGGCTAAGCGTAATCATGAGCCGGGAAAGTTAGTGCCTGTAATGCTCAAGAAGTTGCCTGATGGATGGCATGCGGACGGTGGAAATCTCTACCTGTTTGTGCGCGGGGCAAGTCGCACGTGGGTATTCAGATTCACTGCACCAGATGGCAAGCGAAAAAGCATGGGCTTGGGTGGACTGGATGATGTAACTCTGGCCGAAGCCAGAAAACTAGCTGCGGACTATCGAAACAAAGTTAAACACCCAACAGCACCAATTGATCCATTGGCAGAGAAGCAGGAAGCTCGGGCTGCAAGGCGTATCGAGCAAGCCAAGCGCATGACTTTCAAGGAATGTGCATTCGCCTGCATGGAGGCGCTAAGGCCAGGATGGAAAAATCCCAAGCATGCAAGCCAGTGGGAGAACACATTAGAAACCTACACCTACCCCATCTTGGGTGACCTGCCCGTTTCGAGCATTGATACCGCACTGGTAATTAAGTGTCTATCCCCGATCTGGATTGAGAAAAACGAAACAGCCTCGCGTTTGCGGGGCCGCATCGAAAGCATACTTGCATGGGCTGCTGCACATGGATTCCGTGAGGGAGAAAATCCGGCGCGGTGGCGCGGACACTTAGATAAGCTACTGGCCCCTCCCAGCAAAGTACAAAAGGTTGAGCATCACACTGCCTTACCGTTCAAGGAAATAGGTGCATTCATGCAGTTACTACGCACCAAGGATGCGATGGGAGCCCGGGCTTTAGAATTTTCTATTCTGACCGCAGCCCGTTCTGGCGAGGTGCGGGGTGCTGTATGGTCTGAAATAAATTTAGCCGAACGGGTATGGACAATCCCGGCAGAACGCATGAAGGCAGGCCGAGAGCACCGGGTGCCGCTTTCTCCGGCAGTGCTATCACTTTTAGAAGCGTTGCCACGACTGGATAACAGTCCTTTCATCTTTCCTAGTAGCAAACCGCAGCGACCGCTGTCCGATATGACGTTGACTGCCTGCCTACGCAGGATGGATAGAAACGATCTAACAGTCCATGGTTTCCGCTCGACCTTTCGCGACTGGTGTGCTGAATCTACCAATTATCCCCGGGAAGTTGCTGAGATGGCGCTTGCACACACCATTGGCAACGCTGTTGAAGCAGCCTACAGACGTGGCGACCTATTCGAAAAACGGCGCAGGTTGATGGATGACTGGGCTAGTTATTGCGGTGCTGTGTTCACCGATGGCATTGATATTCAATTGCGAGGTGTTGCATGAGTGCAAGAACGGGGCAGTTGCCTACGGCTATCAGGTGTTTCTATGTAGCAATGGAGGGAGTGGAAGTGCCTGATCCAGTGTTTAAAGTCATGGAAGCCGTGCTTAGTGCTTGGCATGCGGGAGCGAACGATAAAAATCCCCTTGCGGTTTTAAATAAAAAATTTGCCGGGCTGCGTCGTTACCATCCCCAAATTTTTACCGAGCTTAAAGGCTGGCTGTTGCAACCAGAAATTCAAAAGGCAGCAAGTGCTGCTGGCGCATATTGGGCTTGGCTTGAATGGTGCCGTGCAGCGGACGAAATTATGAATGGTACGATTGCAAGTTTGGCCTTCGGCGCTAACAAGCCAGGGAGCCCGAAAGATGAAGGTTTTACTGTTTATGAGGATGCTGCGCTGTTGGCTGAGTTCCGGAGCCGCTATGTTCGGAGTACGGTAGCCGAAGCATCGGTGCTTGATCTTGTCATTGATCTAAACGATGGAAGCGGATTGAACCCGCGTGAAGTTCAAAAACGACGTGCTGCGCTACGTGCAAGTGGTGTTACATGGCCGGAAATTTCAGAACAGGCAAACATTGTCCGCCTAAAGTACAAGCGGGGCTAAAACGGGGGTTTTAGCACGGGGATCACATGGTAACCCTTGGGTAACCTGTGAAGCATGCAAGGTGCTTCCACGGTGGGGGCATCGCATATAACCCATGTAGGAGCCTCCATTATGCAAACCCAATCACAAACCGCCAAGTCGGCGGAGCCCATCAATACGACAAAAACGCGCAAAGCACTTCGCTTGCCCCAAGTCCTCGAAAAAACGGGGATGTCGCGCACCCATACCTATCGGCTGATTCAGGCTGGAAAATTTCCACACGGCCATAAAATTTCTGAACGCATTACCGTTTGGGATTCGTTGATGATCGACGCTTGGCTGTCCGCTAAGTTTGAAGGGGGCAATCATGCTTGATTCTTTCTCCTTGGCACGCATGCACCGTGCGCTTACCTCTATGCCAGATCTTTGCATCGACGGGTTCCGCTCCGATATTGATGCACCAAATTCTCCATATGGGGATGATCGCTTTCCCGTTCGCCGTGATAAGTTTTTCGAGCCGGAGTATCTAAAGCAGATTGAAACAGTTTGCGATTACTTCAGGCAAAACGAGATGTACAAACAAGCAGGTAGCTATGGATTGAAACACGAAATAGAAAGGTCCATGGATTTGTACATCACCAACGGCTGCGCAATCCTTGGGGCGGTCCTATCTGGCTACGATGTTGTGCGCGAACACAATTCGCCCAACTGCCGATTCAGCCGACAGCGCTAACCACTAACCATTTTTTGAATTTATCTAAAGGTGTCCGGCCTCGATTGATTCGAGTGCCGGGCCAGTATGAAAGCTGACCATATGAATACAAAACTTGATTACGCTTTGCATTATGCAAGGTTAGGCTGGCCGGTTATTCCGCTGCACTATATTCGCCACGATGGCACCTGTTCGTGCGGTGGTCCTGAGGTAAATGCGAAGTGCAAACCCGGCAAGCACCCCTATAGCAAATTTGCTCCTCATGGACTCACTGACGCTACGACGAACGAGATAACTATTCGTCAATGGTTCGCCGACAAACCCTACAACATTGGTATCCGTACCGGGAATGAAAGTGGCATTTTCGTGCTTGATCGTGATGATGGAGATGGTGGCGACAAGTCGCTTGATAATCTGGAAAAGCAGTATGGTGTACTTCGTCAAGCGCTTATCCAGCAAACCGGAAACGGTGCGCACTACGTATTCAGGATGCCTGCTGATCGACAGGTCAGGAACTCAGTGAAAAAAATCGCACACGGCATCGATATTCGAGGGGAGGGCGGATATATCGTTGCGCCTCCCAGTATTCATGCGAATGGCCGAACCTATACATGGCAGGGAGAGGAACTTCCCTCAAAAGATAGTATTGCATCGGCTCCGGGATGGTTGCTCGATCTGATTGATGGCATGCCAAGTAAGCAAGTTCAGGATGTTCGAAAATCTGGCACTGTTTCTGCCGCTACGATGTCGGCAAATGCCGCTGCTGGTTTTCAATGGCCCGACAAGATAATAGATGGACAAGGGCGCGAGGATTTCATAATCCGCGCCGCAGGGCATTTGCGTGCCATGGGTATGGATCAGGCGAGCGTTGATCGTATTTTATTGGACTACAACGCGAATCATATTGATCCGCCTCTGCACGATGATTCTGTGCTTGATCGCGCTAGGTGTCCAGTCCCGGACGATTGATAATGCGCTTATTGAATAATCCTGGCTTGTTTTTCTGCCACTCCTTGAGCGCCTGAATGGGAGTTTTGTGCTTCAACGCCTGCTGTGGCAAATGTTGGTTGTAGAGGAAGACGTAACGCTCAAGCGTGAGTGCCAAATCTTCACCAGACTGGAAACGATGCGTGGCCAGCACATCCGCGATTCGGCCATTGAACCGTTCAACCATGCCATTGGTTTGTGGGTGTTTAGGC
>NZ_JBVVOL010000015.1:0-850 GCF_055810895.1 Formivibrio sp. oc-25
CAAGCACTACATCAACGAGTATGGCGACGACATGCCCGAGGTGAAGGACTGGGTCTGGCCGTATCAGAAGTGAGGCTGAATGGTGTAAAAATACAAATGCCCGCAGCATTGCTTGCGGGCATTTGCCATGATTGATTTTCTCGCTGTGCCAGGTATGCGGGGCACGCGAACGGACAAATCATAACTCTGTGCATGTCTACCCAAAGGGCAGTTGAAAATGCTGATCAGACCTGAAATACCCTCCGATCATGCAGCAATCCGGACTATCAATATCCAGGCATTTGCACACCATCCGTTTAGCCGGCAAACCGAACATCTGATAGTTCAGGCGCTGCGAGATGCCAACGCGCTTGTCCTCTCGCTTGTTGCCGAGGATGCCGGCGCCGTGATCGGCCATATTGCATTCTCGCTGGCCATGGTAGATGGCAAGGATGCGGGATGGTATACGCTCGGCCCGATTGCTGTTTTGCCAGATCGACAAGGGCAGGGCGTTGGATCGCAACTGGTGAATGCAGGACTTGCTGCGCTTCGGCTGCTGGGTGCAAATGGATGTGTGCTGGTCGGTGATTCTGGTTTCTATGCCAGATTTGGCTTCCGGGTCTGCCAGTCGCTTACTGTTGACGGTGTTCCCGCAGAGTATTTTCAATGCCTGGTTTTCTGTGGCCAAGAGCCGAGCGGAGTCGTAACGCACCACCCGGCATTCGCGGTAACCGCATAGCGTGCATGGTTACAGACAGCTTCCGGCACCTGCCGCAGCCTCACACACATACGCAGTCGCTGCAAACCCGCTGGCCTTGGCATAGTTCGCGGCAATGGCTGCCTTGGCCGGTTCGACCAGTTCATGCGGCAG
>NZ_JBVVOL010000015.1:1005-1301 GCF_055810895.1 Formivibrio sp. oc-25
GACTGATCGTCTTGCGGTCGCCGCATTCCAGCGCGGCGGAAAGGTCGATGGCACGCTGGCTGTCGGTGATGATATGGCGCGCACGGCGGGCCACCACCGGGTCCAGCCGGTTGCATTCGGCATTGAGCGTGGCCAGATCGACATCGCGCAGTGCCGGGACATTGAAGTGGTGTGCAGCCGCTTCGCATTGCTGGCGGCGTGTGTTGTATTCGCTGCCGACCAGCCCGCGCTGGATATTGGAATTGACGATCAGCACTGCCAGATCATCGGGCATGGCGACCGGGCGGGTTTCAAGC
>NZ_JBVVOL010000015.1:1536-1957 GCF_055810895.1 Formivibrio sp. oc-25
GATTTGCCCCTTGCAGCACATGACCATGCGCCTGCAGAAGCTTGATCACGCCGCGCACATAGTTGGCCCACGGCATGCCCAGATTCGGAAAGATCGGCAGATCCAGCCGGAACTGATCGGTTTCGCCGGCGTAATCCAGCGCAACCACCTGAACCGTGCTGTCTTGGCGTGGCGAACCAGAGATTACGGTCTGGTAGTTGATGGCGCACGGCAGCACAAAACCGCCGTTGTAATCGGTATGTTCGCCGATCAGGTTGACCCGGCCCGGCGCCTGCACCGAAAGGGCTGGGGACTGGCCGAAGGTGTCACGAAAGACCTCGCGGGTGCGCTCAAGGAGTGTGGTCATGAGATTCAGGCTTCGTTGTAGTGAATGGCGCTGCCGCTGCCGAGACGCTCGGCCGCCTGCTCGGGTGTGAGATCG
>NZ_JBVVOL010000015.1:2623-16544 GCF_055810895.1 Formivibrio sp. oc-25
GTGGCGGTCTGGAACAGCGGGCTGGCCGAGGCAGGGGCGTCGGGCGCATCGGCGGTCAGTGCGGCGAAATCGTTGGTGAAGACGAAGGTGCCGGTATAGGGCGGATTGACCTCGCCGGTCACCCGTTTGTTGCCGGCACAGAGATAGCAATCCGGATCGTGCGCGGGGCGGATGCTGCGGTCCGGGGTTTCCTGCTGACCCTGCCACGGGCGCTTGGCGCGGTGTGGCGAGACCAGCACCCAGTTGCCGGTCAGCGGATTCAGGCGACGATGCGGGTGGTCGCAGGGGTTAAACATGATTTGTCTTTATCCATTGCAGGGGAAGAGGTATCCGATTTGTTCCAGTAGCCAAACAGGAATCCGAGATTGCCGCGTTCAAACAGGCGTTGCAGCAGGCAGAACAGGCATAACAATACGCCGACGGCAATGCGTGTCCACCAGGAGCTCAGGGTACCGTCAAACACGATCAGCGACTGGATCACGCCCAGGATCAGCACGCCGACCAGCGAGCCGGCAACGTAACCCACGCCGCCGGTGAGCAGGGTGCCGCCGATTACCGCAGCGGCGATGGCATCGAGCTCCATGCCCATCGCATGCAGGCCATAGCCGGAGAGCATGTAGAAGGTGACCAGTACGCCGCCAAGCGCCGAGCACAGCCCGCTCAGGGTATAGACCAGGATCTTGGTGCGCCCGACCGGCAGGCCCATCAGCAAGGCCGAGCGTTCGTTGCCGCCAATGGCATAGACCGTACGGCCAAATCGCGTGTACTGGGCCAGGTAAATGGCCAGCGCCAGGACCACCAGCGCAATCAGCGCGCTGATCGAGATAAAGGCCTCCTCGCCCAGCATCAGCTGGTATTGCGCGATGGCGGTATAGCTTTCATCGGTAATCGAAATCGAATCGATGCTGATCACGTAGCACAGGCCGCGCGCCAGGAACATGCCGCCCAGCGTGACAATGAAAGGTTGCAGCCTGAAGTGGTGGATCAGGATGCCCATGAAGAGCCCGAAGCCGGCCCCCATCAGCAGGACCAGCGGGATCACGCTCCAGATGCTCCAGTGATGATGCTCGACCAGTGAAGCGGTGACCATGGTGGTGAGCGCGACAATCGAGCCGACCGACAGATCGATGCCGCCAGAGAGAATCACAAAGGTCATGCCGATTGCCACGACGCACAGAAAGGCATTGTCAATCAGCAGGTTGATGAATACCTGCGCGGAAAAGAAGCCGGTGTAGGCAATCGAACCAAAACCGTACAGCACGATAAAGAGCAGACTGGTGACAATCAGTGGCAGGGTGCGCGAATTGACGGCGTGCGAGAGACTCATGCGGGTTCTCCAGCGCGCAGCAGTTTGCGGGAAAGCAGGCTGCGCAGTGAATCGGATTGAATCAGGCAGACGGCAAACACCACCAGTGCCTTGACGACCATGTTGATCTCGGGTGGTACGCCCAGCGAATAAATGGCGTAAGTCAGCGTCTGGATGATCAGTGCGCCGATCAGGCTGCCCACCAGGCTGAAACGCCCGCCAGCCAGAGAGGTCCCCCCCAGCGTCACGGCCAGGATGGCGTCGAGCTCAAGCAGCAGGCCGGCATTGTTGCCATCGGCGCTTTTCACGTTGGAAGTGATGATCAGCGCGGCGATCCCGGCTGTGACGGCGCAAAAGGCATAGACCCACAGCACCAGTGCGCGCGCGCTCAGGCCGGAAAAACGCGCAGCCACCGGGTTGATGCCGACAGCCTGGATGAATAGCCCGAGGGCGGTGCGATGCATCAGCAGCAGCAATACGATCAGCACCGCCGCCACAATGTAGAGCGAAACCGGAATGCCCAGAATGAAGCCATTGCCGATAAAGAAAAACGGCTCGTAATACACCGTGACAATCTGTCCTTCGGTGATCAGTTGCGCGATGCCGCGCCCGGCTACCATCAGGATCAGGGTGGCAATGATGGGCTGCATGCCGGCCCCGGCGACAAGCGCCCCATTCCAGAGCCCGCACAGCAAGGCCACGCCCAGTCCGCCCAGGATCGCCACCGGCATCGGCACGTTCGAGACATAGGTCTGCACACCATTCTGGATCACCAGCGACCCACCGATCATCGAGGCGACCACTGCCCCGGTAATGGCCACCGTGGCGCCAACCGAAATATCGATACCGCGCGTGGCAATCACCAGCGTCATGCCCATGGCCACCAGCATCAACGGTGCTGCGCGGTTCAGGATGTCGATCACGCTGCCGTAGAGCGCACCGTTCTTGATCTCGATATCAAAAAAGCCGCGATTGAAATAGAAATTGATCAGGCAGAGCAGTACCAGCGTCAGGCAGGGCCAGAACAGGGAATGCCGGATCAGTGTTTTGACGGAAAAATGCTTCATGCTTCGGCTCCCGCAATCATCTGGAAGACTTGCTGTTCGCTGGCCTCGGCGCCGGCGATTTCACCGATCTTCTGTCTATCGCGCAGTACCGCGATGCGATCGCTCACGCGCAGCACTTCGCTCATCTCCGATGAGATGAACACGATGGCCAGACCCTTGCTGCACTGTGCCTTGACCAGATCCATGATTTCCAGCTTGGCCGCAATGTCGATGCCGCGTGTGGGCTCATCCAGGATCAGCATTTTGGGATCGGTGGCCAGCCAGCGTGCCAGCAGGGCCTTTTGCTGATTGCCACCAGAAAGCTGGCCGATGGGCTTTTCCGCATCCGGAGTGCGAATGCCCAGCTGGCGGATGAACTCATCGGCCATGGTGCGCTGGGCGCGGCGCGGCAGGTAGCGAAAGATGCCGCGCCTTGCTTGCAGGGCCAGAATGATGTTTTCGCGGATTGAGAGTTCGGCGACGATGCCTTCGGTCTTGCGGTCTTCGGGGCAGAAGGCCAGGCCATATTTGACGGCCTTGCGCGGGGAGTTGAGCTTGACGGTTTCGCCGTCGATGCGCATTGTGCCGCGATCCGCGTGATCGATGCCAAACAGCAGGCGCGCGGTTTCGGTACGCCCGGAACCAAGCAAGCCGCCAAGGCCGAGTACCTGGCCGCGATAGATGTCCAGATCGATTGGCTGCAGCGTACCGCTGGCACCGAGCCCTTCGGCAGAGATGAACGGTGTCGCAGCAGCACTGCCTGTTTGCGCGCTGCTGCTGGCCGTGGATGCCGATTCGCTGATGTCGCGCCCGACCATCTTGCTGATCAGGGCCATGCGCGAAAGCTCGCTTGCCGGGTATTCACCGACAAATTCGCCGTTGCGCAGCACGGTGATGCGGTCGGAAATGGCATAGGTCTGGTCGAGAAAATGCGTGACAAACAGAATGGCCATGCCTTGCTGCTTGAGCTGGCGCAGCGCATCGAACAGACGTTCGACTTCATCCGTATCCAGGCTGGAGGTGGGTTCATCCAGAATCAGTACGCTTGCCCGGGTGCTGAGCGCGCGGGCAATGGCGACCATTTGCTGGATGGCAACCGGGAAACTCTCAAGCGGCTGCGTCACATCGATATCGATATTGAGCGCGGCCAGCGCGCGGCGCGATTCCTGCTCGATATTCTTCCAGTCGATGCGCAAGCCGCGCATGGGGAAACGGCCGATAAAGATGTTTTCCGCCACGGAGAGGTTGGGGCAGAGATTGACTTCCTGATACACCGTGCTGATGCCAAGATCCTGCGCTTCACCCACGCAATCCGGCCGGATGATTCGGCCCGCCAGGCGGATTTCGCCGGCATCGGGCGTTTCCACGCCCGTGAGTACCTTGATCAGCGTGGATTTCCCGGCACCGTTCTGGCCCATCAAGGCGTGAACCTCACCGGGGTAGAGCGTGAGTTGCGCATTGCTCAGTGCGGCAACGCCGGGAAAGGACTTGTGAATGCCTTGCATTACCAGAACAGGTTCGACAGCCATGGCCAGACGCTCCTTGTGCCAACCGGACCAGGCGCTGGCGACCGGTCCGATTGGTTGACGGGGTTAGCAGATCAATACTTGCGGTTCGGGAATTCCTTGGCGGCGACTTCCATCGGGAACACGCTTTCCTTGGTATTGATGCGCTTGGGTTGCGGTTTGCCTGCCTTGACTTCCTTCACCAGTTCCATCAGTTGTGGCCCGAGCAGCGGGTTGCATTCCACCGAAACATTCAACTTGCCGGCCATCATCGCTTCAAATGCGCCTTTCACGGCATCAATCGAAATGATGATGATGTCCTTGCCCGGCTTCATGCCGGCGGCCTCGATCGCCTGGATGGCGCCGATGGCCATGTCATCGTTGTGTGCAAACAGCACATTGATGTTCTTGTCGGTTTTCAGGAAGGCTTCCATGACTTCCTTGCCCTTGCTGCGGGTAAAGTCGCCGGTTTGCGAACGGGTGATCTTGAAGCGCGGATCGCTCTTGATGATTTCCTCGAAGCCCTTTTTGCGCTCGATCGCAGGTGCGGAGCCCACCGTGCCCTGCAGCTCAACGATATTCACGTCGCCCTGGCCCTTGTAGTTTTCCAGCAGCCATTTGCCTGCCTTGCGACCTTCCTCAGTGAAGTCCGAACCGATCATGGTCACGTAGAGCGAGGGATCCTTGGTTTCGATGCTGCGGTCGGTGAGGATGACCGGAATCTTGGCGCGCTTGGCTTCCATCAGCACCGTATCCCAACCGGTGGTGACGACCGGGGCAAACGCGATCACATCGACTTTCTGGGCGATGAAGCTGCGGATGGCCTTGATCTGGTTTTCCTGCTTTTGCTGGGCATCGGAGAATTTCAGGTTGATGCCGGCTGCCTTGGCGGAGTCCTTGATCGATTGCGTGTTGGCGGTACGCCATTCACTTTCGGCGCCGACCTGGGCGAATCCCAGCGTGAGATTGGCCGCCATCACGGGCAGGGCCAGGGTGCCGACGAACAGGCCCGATGCAATGGCACAAAGCAGGGATCTTCTGGTGTGTTGCATGTCGAAACTCCTCTTCCGTTGATAAAACGCCGGTTGTCCGGTCGTTGGGCCCCGTTTCCACCGATTCTTGCTGGTTGAAGCGGGAAATCGCCAGTTCGCCACCATGTCTGCACGGCCTCCCAGCACTAGTCCGGAAGACCGTGGATTCATGATTTAACGACGCAGGCCATATGCCAGTTCGTTCCAGTTGATTTCGTTCTTGAAGGATGGAATGTCGGTTTTCTCATCGATCAGCAGGTATTCGATGCCAAAGATTTCGGCCAGGATGCGCAGGTGCTCGGCCGTCACCGCCTGGGTGTAGACGGTGTGGTGTGCGCCGCCGGCCAGAATCCAGGCTTCCGCCGCTACGTCCAGGCTGGGGAGCGCCTTCCATACTGCGCGGGCTACCGGCAGTTTGGGCAGCGCGTGTGGTTGCGGTACGGTTTCGACGGCATTCACGATCAGGCGGAAGCGGTCGCCCATGTCGATCAGGCTGGCGTTCAGTGCCCGGCCCGGCTGGGCGCTGAACAAGAGCCGCGCCGGATCAGCCTTCTTGCCGATCGAGAGTGGTTGCACATCCAGAACGGGTTTGGCTTCTGTGGCAATCGACGGACAGACTTCGAGCATGTGCGCACCGATCACCAGTTCATTGCCGGGCGTGAAATCGTAGGTGTAGTCCTCCATGAACGAGGTGCCGCCGGGCAGGCCATGAGCCATGACCTTGACCGTGCGCAACAGCGCGGCGGTTTTCCAGTCGCCCTCGGCGCCAAAGCCAAAGCCTTGCTGCATCAGGCGCTGCACGGCCAGACCCGGCAACTGGGAGAGTCCGTACAGGTTTTCAAAGGTGGTGGTGAAGGCGCCAAAGTTGCCGTTGACGAGGAAATGCTTGATACCCAGTTCGATGCGCGCAGCATCGATCAGATGCTGGCGCTTGTTGCCATTTTTCTGGATGACGGGGGAAAGGGTGTAGGTCGCCTCATATTCTTCGATCAATTGCGCGATCTCGGTATCGCTGACGGCATCGACTGACTTGACCAGATCCCCCATGGCGTAGCCGTTGACCGCGTAGCCAAACTGGATCTGTGCAGCAACCTTGTCACCTTCGGTCACAGCGACTTCACGCATATTGTCGCCAAAGCGGGCCACTTTCATGCGGCGGCTGTCGTAAATCGCAGCAGCCACGCGAATCCAGCGGTCGATTTTTGCCAGTGCCTGCGGGTCTTGCCAATGACCGACGACCACGCTGTATTGCCGGCGCATGCGCGCACCGATAAAGCCGAATTCGCGCCCACCGTGCGCGGTCTGGTTCAGGTTCATGAAGTCCATGTCCATGCTGTCCCACGGAATCTGGGCGTTGAACTGGGTATGGAATTGCATGAACGGTTTTTCCAGCACCGACAAACCGCCGATCCACATCTTTGCCGGCGAGAAGGTGTGCATCCAGGTGATCAGGCCGATACAGTTTTCTGAATGGTTGGCCTCGCGGCACATTGCCAGGATTTCATCCGGCGTCTTGACCGTGGGCTTGAGCACGACCTTGACCGGGAAGTGCCCTTGTCGGTTCAGTCCTTCAACCACCACACGGCTGTTTTCTGCGACCTGTTCCAGCGTTTTTGGGCCATACAGGTGCTGGCTGCCGACGACGAACCACACTTCCAGTTGTTTGAAAAAATCCATGGTGCGAATCCTTTTTGCCCGGTTGGCATCAATGTTGAAAATGGAAATCAGACGGGTGTCGTCTGTTTGCTGGTTTGTCCGTAATAGGCATTGGCGCCGTGCTTGCGCAGGTAGTGCTTGTCGAGCAGGTGCGCGGCGATCGGCGGGCGGGCCGGATTGAGCATCACGGTATAGAGCGCCATGCGGGCGACTTCTTCGAGCACCACGGCGTTGTGCACGGCATCGTCCGGTGATTTGCCCCAGGCAAACGGTGCATGTTCCGAAACCAGCATGCCGGGCATCTCCAGCGGGTTGCGTTCGGCCAGCGTTTCGATGATCACGGCACCGGTATTCAGTTCGTAGGCATCGCGCACCTCGGCCTTGCTGAGCGGGCGCGAGCAGGGGATTTCCCCGTAGAAATAGTCGGCATGCGTGGTGCCGTAGGCCGGAATCGGCAGCCCTGCTTGCGCCCAGGCAGTGGCATGGGTCGAGTGGGTGTGCACGATGCCGCCAATCTGCTCGTACTGGCGGTAGAGTGCCAGGTGCGTGGGCGTATCCGAAGAGGGGCGCATGGCGCCTTCGACAACCTTGCCGTCCAGGTCCACGACCACCATATCGCCAAGCTGCATGGCTTCATAACTCACACCGCTGGGCTTGATCACAACCAGGCCGCTGTCGCGGTCGATGCCGCTGACATTACCCCAGGTAAAGGTCACCAGTCCGTGGCGGGGCAGGGCGAGATTGGCTTCCAGCACGGCTTCGCGCAGGGTTTTCAGCAGCATGATCAAGCCTCCACCGGTGCAGGTGCATACAGCGATTCCGCCTGCGCGCACCAGTGCCGGTAGCGCTGGTAAAGCGATTCGAACGCGGCGGCATCCTTGGCTTGCGGCTGGTAGGTGTGTTCGATGCGGCTGGCCATGGCTTGCTGTGCTGCTGCGATATCGGGATATTCGCCGGCGGCAACCGCGGCGAAGATGGCCGCGCCGAGTGCACAGCACTGGTCGGATGCCACCACGTCGATCGGCCGGTTCATCACATCGGCGCAAACCTGCATGATGGTGGGTGATTTGCGTGCAATGCCGCCGAGTGCCACCACGTTCTCGACCGGCACGCCCTGGCGGGTGAAGCATTCCATGATGGCGCGTGCGCCAAAGGCGGTGGAGGCGATAAAGCCGCCGAACAGCGCGGGGGCATCGGTGCCGAGGTTGAGATCGGTGACCACGCCCTTGAGTCGCTGGTTGGCAAAGGGTGTGCGCCGGCCGTTGAACCAGTCGAGCACAACTGGCAGATGCGTGTAGTTGATGTCTTTGGCCCAGGCTTCGGTCAGCGCTGGCAGCAGGTCGTCCTGTACCTGTTGCAGTTGCGGGGCCAGCGCCGGGTGCTGCATGGCCGCGTGTTGCAGCGACCAGCCCAGCAGGCGCGAGAACCAGGCATACATGTCGCCGAACGCGGATTGCCCGGCTTCCAGCCCGATCTTGCCCGGCACCACGCTGCCATCGACCTGGCCGCAGATGCCCTCGATGGCGCGCTGGCCGATCACGTGTTCGTCCGCAATCAGGATGTCGCAGGTCGAGGTGCCGATCACCTTCACCAGCGAATGATCGCGCGCGCCGGCACCCACTGCGCCCATGTGGCAATCAAATGCACCGCCGGAAATCATCACGCCTTGTGGCAAGCCGAGTCTTTGAGCCCATTCAGGCGTAATGCAGCCAACCGGTACATCAGCGGTGAAGGTATCGGAAAACAATGGATAGGGCAGGTCTTCGACCAGGCAGGGATCGAGTTCGGCCAGGAAGTCGCGGCAGGGCATGCCGCCCCAGTCCGGATGCCACAGGCTCTTGTGGCCGGCCGAACAGCGCCCGCGCCGGATATCGGCAGGCCGGGTCGTGCCGCTCAGTAGTGCCGGCACCCAGTCGCACAGTTCGACCCAGCTCCGGGCGGCTGCGCGTACCGCTGCATCTTCACGCGAGACATGCCAGATCTTGGCCCAGAACCATTCGGATGAGTACACGCCGCCGATATAGCGGCTGTAGTCCGGATACTTGCCGCTGTGGCATAGCGCCGTGATCGCCTCGGCTTCTTCGATGGCGGTATGGTCTTTCCACAGCACGAACATGGCATTGGGGTTGTCGGCAAATTCAGGCCGCAGTGCCAGCACGTTGCCATTTGCATCGATCGGTGCCGGGGTGGAACCGGTACTGTCGACGCCTATGCCGGCGATGTTCTCGATTTGCTGATGTTGCAGCTGATCAAGCGTGCCGGCAATGGCCTCTTCCATGGCTTCGATGTAATCAAGCGGATGGTGGCGGAACTGGTTTATGACCGGGTTGCTGAAGAGGCCCTTGGCCCAACGAGGATAGGCAGCGACCTGTGAGGCAAGTTCCTGACCGCTGTTGCAGCCTACTGCCAGTGCTCTGACCGAATCGCTGCCAAAGTCCAGGCCGATCACGATTTTTTCTGACATGTTTTCGTCCTTAACTACAAGTTGTCCGTGTGCGATATGGACGAAACGATATGGATTTTATTTGGGTGGGCGTTAGGATTTGGCAGTCGTTTATATGTACGGATTGGCTTATATATTGGATTTGTAAGGATGTAATGATGCCCATCCTTGCCGAAACTTGCCGTAGATATGGATTATTTTGCTTTTGTGCTTGGTTTGATCTGCTAACCACTTTCCTTGCTTAGTGCAAAAGATGTACCGTTTGCTGCGTAGTAATTTTTATCCGCTACGCGATTCTGGTCTGGTGATCTTCTTCGGTGCACGCGTGATGACGGTCTGGCGGCGTCTGGGTTGGTCAGGTGATTTCTCGGAACCTGTTCACGATCTGTCGCGAGAGGCCGTCAGCGGGGTAAAGAGCAGCACAAAAAACGGAAGGAGTACATGAGGACGCCCCGCAGGAAGCACCTTTTCGGTGTTTTGAGCAGCGCATGAGCCCCGATCACGGCCTTGCAGCAAGATCGTGAACAGGTTCTCAGAATCCCGGAAGCATGGATAAAGGATGGGTGTGGTACATGTTCGAAAATCTCTTACACAAAACAGGAGAGTGGGTCATGAACAGAAGAAATGTGCTGGTAGCTTCTCTGGTGGCAGCCATGTTGGGCTACCTGCCGTTGGCGCAAGCCGCCGAAAAGGGCCTGGTCGGGATTTCCATGCCGACCAAATCCTCTTCGCGCTGGATTTCCGATGGCGCGAGCATGGTCAAGATTTTCAAGGAAAAAGGCTACAAGACCGATTTGCAGTATGCGGAAGACGATATTCCCAACCAGTTGGCCCAGATTGAAAACCTGATCACCAAGGGTGCCAAAGTGCTGGTGGTTGCTTCGATTGATGGCACCACGCTTTCCAATGCGCTGCAAAAGGCGGCGGATAAGGGGATCAAGGTTATTGCCTATGATCGTCTGATCAAGAATTCCAAGAATGTTGATTACTACGCCACCTTCGATAACTTCCAGGTGGGCGTGCAGCAGGCTACCTCGATCGTGAATGCGCTCGGGCTGAAAGATGGCAAGGGACCGTTCAATATCGAACTCTTCGGCGGCTCGCCGGACGACAACAACGCTTACTTCTTCTATGACGGTGCCATGTCCGTGCTGAAGCCGTATCTGGACAGCGGCAAGCTGGTGGTGCGCAGCAAGCAGATGGGCATGGACAAGGTCGGCACACTGCGCTGGGATGGTGCGGTGGCGCAGGCCCGCATGGATAACCTGCTCTCCGCCTTCTACGGCAAGGACAAGATCCACGCTGTCCTGTCGCCGTATGACGGTTTGTCGATCGGCATTCTGTCCTCGCTCAAGGGCGTGGGATATTGCACGGCCCAGCAACCGTGCCCGTACGTGAGCGGCCAGGACGCAGAAATTCCGTCGGTCAAATCGATCCTGAAGGGCGAGCAATATTCCACGATCTTCAAGGACACACGTGAACTGGCCAAGGTAACGGCCAACATGGTCGATGCCATGCTCAGCGGCAAGCAGCCTGAGGTGAACGATACCAAGACCTACAACAACGGCATCAAGGTGGTTCCTTCCTACCTGCTCAAGCCTGTGCTGGTGGATAAGAGCAACTGGAAACCGGTGCTGGTGGGCAGCGGGTATTACACCGAAGACAAGCTGAAATAATTGCCGGGGTTCTGGTCTGTTACTGCTGTAGGTCGGGTTTTAACCTGACGGCCGGTGGCCATGTCGGAATGAATTCCGACCTGCAGCATTGCCGACTAAATAAAAATTCACCACTACCGTTGTTCTCGCGCGGGGCAACGGAATCAGAAACCGAGGTGAGCCAGTGGAACCGATACTGGAAATGAAAGGAATCACCAAGCGCTTTCCCGGAGTGACAGCGCTCAAGGATGTGAATCTGGTGGTTCAGCGTGGCGAAATCCATGCGATCTGCGGTGAGAATGGCGCGGGGAAATCGACGCTGATGAAGGTGCTGAGCGGCGTTTATCCAGCCGGCAGCTATGATGGCGAGATCCACTTCGAGGGTCGCAAGCAGGAATTCGATTCGATTCGCGATAGCGAAGAGCAGGGCATTATCATCATCCATCAGGAGCTGGCGCTGGTGCCGCTCCTGTCGATTTCCGAAAATATTTTCCTGGGCAACGAGCAGGACAAGCTCGGCGTGATCGATCGCCAGCAAACCCACCGCCGCACGGTGGAGCTGCTGGCCAAGGTGGGCCTGCACGAATCGCCCGAGACCCTGATCACCGATCTGGGCGTGGGCAAGCAGCAACTGGTGGAGATTGCCAAGGCGCTATCCAAGAAAGTGAAGCTGCTGATCCTGGATGAGCCCACTGCCAGCCTCAATGAAAACGACAGCGCAGCGCTGCTGGATCTGTTGCTTGGTTTCAAGGCGCAGGGGATGACCTGCATCCTGATTTCACACAAGCTCAATGAAATTTCGCGCGTGGCCGATTCGGTCACCGTGCTGCGCGATGGCTCCACCGTGCAGACCATGGATTGTCGTGGCGCACCCATTTGCGAAGACTCCATCATCCGCCACATGGTCGGGCGCGAAATGGCGGATCGCTATCCGCACCGCGAACCCGATATCGGCGACATCGTTTTCGAGATCAAGGACTGGACGGTCTACCACGAGCAGCATGCCGACCGGAAATTCATCAAGGGTATCAATCTGAATGTGCGCAAGGGCGAGATTGTCGGCATCGCCGGCCTGATGGGTTCAGGCCGCACCGAATTGGCAATGAGTGTGTTTGGGCGCAGTTATGGCCGCAATATCAGCGGCAGCGTGCATCTGCATGGTGAGCCGATCGATGTCAGCACGGTGGGCCGTGCCGTAAACCGCGGTATTGCCTATGTGACCGAAGACCGTAAAGGCTATGGCCTGGTGCTGGAAAACGAGATCGAACACAACATTTCGCTGGCCAATCTGCCCGGCGTGTCCGCGCGCGGGGTGATTCACAGCGGGCGCGAGTATGCCGTGGCCACGGAGTACCGGCGCAAGATGAATATCCGTTGTGCCGATGTCTTTCAGTATGTCGGCAACCTCTCGGGGGGCAACCAGCAGAAGGTGGTGCTGAGCAAATGGCTGTTTGCCGAGCCGGAAGTGCTGATTCTGGATGAGCCCACGCGCGGGATTGATGTCGGGGCGAAATACGAGATCTATACCCTGATCGCCCAACTGGCCAAAGAGGGCAAATGCATCATCCTGATCTCGTCGGAAATGCCGGAATTGCTGGGCATGAGCGATCGCATCTATGTCATGAACGAAGGCGAGTTCGTGGCGGAAATGCCGGTGGCTGAAGCCAGCCAGGAAAAAATCATGCGTGCCATCGTCAAGGCAGGGAAGGAGTGACATGAACACCAACGTTGCAGCCGTACAAATGAACCCGGAGCAATCTTCCTTTGCTTCCAACCTGAAGAAGAACCTGCGCGAGTACGGCATGCTGCTGTCGCTTGCGCTCATCATGATCTTCTTCGAATACCAGACCGATGGCACCTTGCTGCAGCCATTGAATCTGACCAATCTGGTGCTGCAGAACAGCTATATCGTGATCATGGCGCTGGGTATGCTGCTGGTGATCGTGGCCGGCCATATCGATCTGTCGGTCGGCTCGGTGGCCGGGTTTATCGGTGCCCTGGCCGCGGTGCTGATGGTCGATTACGGCTGGCATTATCTGCCGGCAACGGTGGTTTGCCTCTTGGCCGGTGCGGTGATTGGCGGGGCTCAGGGTTATTTCGTCGCCTTCCACAAGATCCCCTCTTTCATCGTTACGCTGGGCGGCATGCTGGTGTTTCGCGGTCTGGCGCTGGCGCTGCTCGCGGGCCAGTCGATCGGGCCGTTCCCGACGGAATTCCAGGCATTGAGTTCCGGTTTTATCGGTGACCCGATGGGTTATGAGGGCTTGCGCCTGACGTCGCTCGTGATCGGTTGTCTCGTTGCTGCGGGCATGTTCTACAGCGCGATGCGCGAACGGGGCAGCAAGGTGCAGTACGGTGCCTCGGTCGAGCCGTTCTCTTTCTTTGCGGCCAAGCAGGCCATTTTTGCGACGGCCATCATTTACTTCGCCTACCTGCTGGCTTCCTACAAAGGTTTGCCCAACGTACTGGTGGTGATGTTCATCCTGATGCTGATGTATGACTTCGTGACCACGCGCACCACCATCGGCCGGCGCGTGTATGCGCTGGGCGGCAACGAAAAGGCGGCACGCCTGTCCGGGATCAAGACCGATCGGCTGTCGTTCTACACCTTCATCAACATGGGCGTGCTGGCTGCCGTGGCCGGGCTGGTGTTCGCCGCGCGGCTCAATACCGCCACGCCCAAGGCCGGTGTCGGTTTCGAGCTCGATGTGATCGCGGCCTGCTTTATCGGCGGGGCATCGGCCACCGGCGGTGTCGGCAAGGTGATGGGGGCGGTGATCGGCGCCTTCGTGATGGGCGTGATGAACAACGGCATGTCCATCCTGGGTATCGGTATCGACTGGCAGCAGGTGATCAAGGGACTGGTGCTGGTGGCGGCCGTATTTGTCGATGTCTACAACAAGAATAAATAACCGCTTGTGGCGCCGGCAATATCAGTGGCTGCCGGCGCATTCTTCCTGATGCGATCGATGATCGGGTTCAACCCAAAGGCGGAACATGCAATCCAATCATAATGGGCAGCAGCTCAATCCCCTCTTGCCTGGCTATTCGTTCAACCTGTATCTGGTGGCTGGCATGACGCCGATCATCGAAAACGGCCCGCTCGATTTCTTTATCGATCGCAACAAGGGCATGAGCGGCTTCATCATCAACATGACGGTACGCGGCAAGGGCAAGGTATTTGATGGCGACGATGCCTTTTACTGCGAACAGGGTGATCTGTTGCTGTTTCCGCCCGATGCGGTGCATTACTACGGCCGCGCTTCCGATAGCCCGGAC